>CAZZYE010000442.1:353-6601 GCA_964658145.1 uncultured Stigonema sp. | reverse complement strand
CTAATTATGAACGTTGCTATTATTGGTTGTGGTTATATCGGTTATGAAGTTGCCCAATATTGGCAGCAAAAGAAGTCTTTTATTGTCACTGCCACTACAACTACTCCTGAACGTGTGCCTGTACTGGAAGCAGTAGCCCAAAGAGTCCTCGTTGTCAAAGGAAATGACCCAGAACGGCTAAAATCAGTATTAAAAAATCAAGATGCTGTGCTGTTAAGTGTCGGTGCGAAAGATGCGAATACGTATGAAGAAACTTATTTGCACACAGCGCAAACTTTAATTTCTGTCTTAAAGCAGATTCCAAGTGTACAACAACTGATATACACAGGAAGTTATTCTGTTTACGGCGACAGAAATGGGGCGTGGGTGGATGAAGAATCACCCATTGCACCTGCCAACCCAAATGGGCAAATTCTCAGTGATACTGAGCAAATTTTACTATCAGATAAAAATGAAAATCTCCGTGTTTGTATCTTGCGATTGGGAGGTATTTACGGTCCGGGACGGGAACTGGTAAAGATATTTGGTCGAGTGGCAGGCACAACTAGACCAGGTAATGGCGAGGATACAACGAATTGGATTCACCTTGATGATATTGTTGGTGCTATAGAATTTGCCCGTCATCATAGACTAGAAGGTATTTATAACTTAGTTGATGATGCACATCTGACCAGTCGAGAATTGTTTGACCGGGTTTTTGAAAAACACAATTTGCCCAATGTTATATGGGATGATACCCAAAAAAGTACCCGCCCATATAATGCCAAGGTATCGAACCAAAAGATAAAAGATGCGGGATACAAGTTGATTCATCCACAAATGATTTTTTAAAAATGATTCAAGATAAAACAACATCTCCCACCCAGTTTTACAATTGGAAGAATTATCCTTGCGCCTACGAAGTACACAACCCACCTAATTCAACACCTGAAGGAATTCCCCTGCTGTTAATTCATCCTATTGGTGTTGGGTTGTCGCGGCAATTCTGGCAGCGATTTGGTCATGAATGGTATAAACAAGGTCACCGTAATCCAATTTACAATCCCGATTTGCTGGGATGTGGTGAGAGTGATATGCCGCGTGTAGCTTACTCTCCCGATGATTGGGCAGAACAGTTGCGAGACTTTTTACAAACAGTGGTGCGTCAACGTGTAATTGTGGTAGTGCAAGGCGCTTTATTGCCCGTAGCCATAGAATTAACTCAAAAAGAACCAGATTTAATTGCCGGACTTGTACTAGCTGGTCCTCCAGCTTGGGCTGTGATTACAAAAAAAACATCCGCATGGCAGCAAAAACTCACGTGGAATCTCTTGGATTCGCCTTTTGGTGATGCTTTTTATCGCTATGCCCGTAGAGAAAAATTCTTGCGTGATTTCTCGACTCGTCAACTGTTTGACTCAGCGGATGCTGTTGATGCTGAATGGTTGAATACGTTGCATACAGGTGCAGAAAATACTGCCAGTCGCTTCTCCGTTTTTTCTTTTTTAGCTGGCTTTTGGCGAAAGGATTATAGTAGTGCGATCGCCTCCATCAAAAAACCGACACTGGTCGTTGTGGGTGAAACAGCATCGAGTATTAGTCAAGCAGGTAAGCAAGAAACACCAGATGAACGCTTGGCTGATTACCTCGCTTATTTACCTCAAGGTGATGCAATGAAAATTTCTGGTCGTAATGTTTTACCTTATGAATCGACTACGGAATTTGTTCAGGCGATCGCACCTTTTATAGATGAAGTTTCTTAAATCACATCTTGCACCAGTTGCAATAACGCTATTTTTGTAGGGTGGGCATCGCCCACCATTGACAGAAATGCCTATTTTTGCGTTGGTGGGCAGTGCCCACCCTACACGAACTATCGAATGGTGCAAGATCTCAGTTAAACTTTGATAGTCCGATGACGCAATACGCTTGCCGATCCATTCGTGACAGGTTAAGATATAGTTGCATTTGTCAATAAGCAATATTGCTGAAATATTTAGGGCAGATAGAGGTCTAAACTCTCTCGTAGCGATCGCTTAAGCTTCTTTTATTTTGTTGCCATTGCGTAAATCGTTGGCATTCCGATGCCAAAAAGGCACGGACACGAGTGTGGCATTATAAATTGAGTTGACCGGCTAACGTACTATTTACAATGTCTTTTTAGAGACAATAAGTTGAAAGCTGTTGACGGTTCACTGTTGACAGTCAACCGTTAACAGTCAACATTAAAATTACTATGCTACCTTCTGTATTTAAAACCTGCGTTCCCAGAGAAGAAATCTTAGCAGGAGAACTTTCCCTTGATTTATTTGCGGCTAAGTTACGACTGGTGGTGGAGGGGAAAGCACCCCATGTCTACCAAGATCCCACAACCTTTTTTATCAATACGTTTGCCACTGACGGTTTAAAGACCTTGATTGCGGAAGTATTTGGGCGTTTGGTAGGTGCATCGGTGGGCTCCCCCATTATCCGCCTGGAAACCAGTTTTGGCGGTGGAAAAACTCACGACGAAATTGCTTTATGGCATATTGCTAAAAAAGGACGAGTTATATCAGGATTAGAACGTTTTGCCGATCTGAATTTAATTCCCTCTAGCCCAATTCAAGTAGCGGCGATCGCCTGTCAAGACCTCGACCCGGTAAACGGTGTTTATCATTCTGACACGGGTATTACTACTTACACATTATGGGGTGAAATTGCTTATCAAATTGCTGGCATTGCAGGCTATAGCTTGCTGAAGGGTTCCGACGAACAGCGAGTCAGTCCCGGTACTGTGGTTTTAGAAAGGATAATTCAAGGAGAACCCACTGTAATTATTCTTGATGAAATTGCCAGACACCTGCGTGCAGCCAAAGCTACCTTAGTTGGGAATAGTAATTTAGCCGAACAAGTTGTTGCCTTTTTGTTTTCATTAATGGACTTGGCTGCTGCAAGCCATAACTTGGTATTTGTCTATACGCTTGCATCTTCTAGCGACAGTTTCGGTGAAGAAACCACCGAGATCCGCGAAGCAATTTTAGCATCAGCGCGGCAAGAGCGCGTCCTCAAACCCAGTACTGATATTGAAATTTACAATATTGTTAAACAGCGGTTATTTAGTAGTATTGATGCAAATGCAGCGCAAAACGCTGCTAAAGAATATTTACAGACTTATAAAGCTAGTCGAATTAACTTACCAGATGGGTGTAAAGATTCACGTTACGCCGAAAGTATCGAAGCGAGTTATCCCTTCCACCCCGAACTGTTTAACCTGCTGACAAAAAAAATTGCTTCCATTCCCAACTTCCAACGTACTAGAGGCGCTTTGCGGTTGTTTGCCAGAGTGATCCGATATCTGTGGAATAGTTCACCGTCAACACTCAACACTCAACAATCAACAAACTGGATACCGCTAATTCACCCCCACCACATCCCTATCGGTATCGAAGAAGAAGTTACTAGCGATTTGACTTCACGCTTAGAACGCCCTTTGATGCGCATACCTATCGTCGCTGACATTTACAATCCAGATGGGAGAGAAGCGCACGCACAATTGCAAGATGGAGAATGGACGGCGGCGGGTAAACCTCCCTTTTCCACTTGGGTAGCAAGGACTATATTTTTGCATTCTATCAACCAAGGTATAGTAGCAGGAATTCGTCGCGCAGAATTAAATTTATTGCTGCTGACACCAGGGTTAGAAATTGGTTTTGTTGATACAGCCTTAGAAAGGTTATCTACTGTTGCTTGGTATTTAGAAAATGATCCAATAACTTCAATTGCTCGTTTCAAAGAAGAACCTTCAATTAATAAGATTATTGCCGAAGAGAAGGCACAAATTGGTATTACTGAGGCAAAAGAAGATTTGCGAAATCGCCGCGATACTATTTTTGCAGAGAAATACTTTAAAACTATTTCCGCACCAGATTCGGCTGCGGATGTGGATGATACAGCAGATAGCATTGCCCTGTGTCTGATTGATTTTCAGTCAGCTACAATTTCTGCAACTACCGAAGGTCCTCCCGATCTTGTTGAGCGAATTTTTAACAATACGGGAGAGTCTGGTAAGTTTCGTACTTATCGCAATCGCTTATTATTTTTAGTTGCTAACAAGCATGAGTTGGAACGGGCGATTGATAATGCTAGGCAATATCGGGCAATTCTAAATATCCTTAATTCACCCAATCGTCTGCAAGATTTATCAGAAAATCAGCAACAGCAACTTAAGCATAAAAAAGGTGATTTGGAATTAAGTGTCAGAATTTCTTTAACTAATGCCTACCGTCACTTATTTTACCCGGCTTCTGACTCGGTAAAAGCGCCGAAAGGCTTGATGCATTATACTCTTCCAGCACAAGATTCGAGCGATGTGAAGGGTAAAAATAATCAACAAGAAGTGATATTAAAGGCATTGAAAGATTGTCATAAAATTCGTTCTGAAGATGCGCCTCCCTATGCGCCTGCTTATATTCTACAGAAAGTTTGGTTATCTGGGTTAGACCATTGGACAACTAAAGCGTTGCGGGAAGCTTTTGCGAAAGACTTGAGTTTAAATATACTCCTCGATGCGGATGTTTCTAAGTTGCGAGATAGTATTCGCCAAGGTTTGCAGACAGGACAATGGGATATGAAGGTGTCGGAGAAGGTATTTATTAAAACTGATGATGGTAAATTTACTTTACCTGACACTATAGAATTTTCTGACAGGATGGTACTTTACCGCCGGGGTATTTTGCAACCGCCGAAACCACGAGAAATTGAACTTAATGCCCAAGTCATGTCTAGTACGGATTCGCTTAAACCGGTGCGGGTAAGGTGGAAAGCAGCAGGGGCGTTAACGGTTGAACTTTATCAGGATGGGAATTTAGTAGCAGGGGAGTTTCGCCCTAGTGATGAGTATGAAACTGCGATCGCATCCACCACGACCTTCAAAATTGTAGCTGATTATGGTAACGGCGAAGTCGTGGAGAAGGAAACTCAAGCAAAACCGTTAACCTATGGTACTGGTACACCCCCCACACTAGGCGGTGCTGAAGGTAACGCGCAATTTCGCGTCTCTACATTATGGGAAAAACCGGAAGAATTTGACTTGGAGGGAACAGTTAATGGGGTGTTTAATGAATTCAGCGATCGCATCCACGACTACAAAGTTCAGGGAGTACAAACTCTAGAAATCTCCGTCTCCCAAGCAACAGACTACCGCAGGTTAATGACGGCGTTACCGTTGTTGATGAAATTTTCCCTACAAATCGACCAAACTGCCACAATTAGCGTCGGTGAGCAATTCGTCAGGTTAGAATACCAAGGTCCTGTTAAAGGATTTCAAAGTTTCCAGGCGGCTGTTAATGCTTTGCTAAGTAGTCCTGATGTTACAGCTGATGTGTCGCTGAAGCTGGAATTTAAATTTTCCTCACCAGTGCAACCAAATGGCACAGAAATCGCTACTATCAAAAATTCCCTTAATCGTAACCCGGTTGAGAGGTTAAACTTGACGGCGAAAGTGACTTACTGAAGATGCAAGAGTTTCAACTGCGTGTAGTGGGTACAGACAACAATAACTTTACCTTGGAATTATACCAGTGTGCCTATAAAAAAGCTGGAGAAAAAAAGCGTCCATCTGCCAAGCGGATTGGGCGCTTAAAAGGCAATGCGTTAGTGCAGGCGAGACAAGCAATTTATGATTGTTTGAAGGCGAACAATTACGATCCCAAAACTTTAACTCATAATCGCCAAAGTCCTTATATTTTAAATGAGGAATCTGGGACAAATTTGGGGTTATTGTTTCAAACTTTGCAACCACTTTCTAAGCCAGAACGCATTGTTAATATTACTAAAGGAATTACGGCGATGAGTAATGAGGAGTCACATTATTGGTTTGCCAAGATTAGTAATGGGAAACGAAGTCAGGCTTTGAAAGCGATTCGGGTATTGTTGGGGGAGTAGTGATATCTACGACAATGAAGGTGCTACGGGGTAGTTGTTCGATGCGTAGAGTTACCAGCCCCTAGCTTGCCTCTGGGGGCTATTCCTAACTAAACAATTTTAACAAAATTTTTAAGATAAAGCATATGCCAGCTAGTAGCACTATCGTTTATCCAGTTTACTACCGATTAGTTGTCCGGCGTGATAACACTTGGTATTTCACAAAGGGCGACATGTTTGTAAATTTATTTAACGCACCTTGGCTTCAGCAAGAAGATTTATTTTGTGCATTTGACACTTCGATGAAAAAGGTGGCTAACGAACTACGACGTATTACAGCAGTTTTCACATAAATGAACCACAGTCGT
>CAZZYE010000442.1:0-343 GCA_964658145.1 uncultured Stigonema sp. | reverse complement strand
CCTACGACTGTGGTCTATTTACCTGAAAATGGCTGTAATGATGGTAAACAAGGCTATTACATCGCAGATATTTTAGATAAGAAATATTACTACTGCGGTACTGAGTGGGAGAGTGTAAAAATTAAGCTCAAGGAATTGGGGATTGGGAGATATGAGCCATTTGTTGACGGTTGACTGATGACTGAAGGCGGTATCCGCAGATTTTACATTTTCTATTATGAGCCTTCACGAGCAGGTTCTCGGTGCAAATGCTTTTATTAGTCGCGCTCAAACATCGGCTGACACAATTCGAGGATATAATACAATACTGTTCAGTTAAGGCTCTGATCCCCCCTAGCCCCCC
>CAZZYE010000441.1:0-6610 GCA_964658145.1 uncultured Stigonema sp. | reverse complement strand
TCATCTCCCTCATCCTCCAGGTGATGGTGTAGGAGAAACAGATGCACTCTTGTTGATTTCGTCTTTGTACTGAGGTGGTGCTAAAGATGCAGCTTTGTCAAATAGAGGTTTTGCCTCATTAATTTTGCCTTGTTTCTTGAGAAGCATCGCCTTTGCCAAGATGGGACGAAAATCCATGGCGTCATTCTTAATTGCTTGGTCGTTGACGGCAAGAGCTTGATCGTAGCGTTTTTGGGAGGCATAAACATTGCCTAACAGCACCTGCACTGCGATCGTATCCACACTTCCTGGCTGAATTTTATTTGCCTTTGCTGCTGTCGTTAGGGTTTCTTGCAACAAGCCAATCGCTGCTTCCGGGCGTTTTTGCTTTAGCAGGAGGACCACCATTCCTTGCAAAGCCTTAATGTCCCCTGGTTTTGTTTGTAGAATTGAGCGATAAGCAGCAGCAGCTCCTTCGGCATCGCCAATTCCCAATTTAGCTTGGGCAAGTAGCACTGTATATTCTGTATGTTCTGGATTCAGTTTGGCAAGCTTTTCTAGAGGTTCCATGACCCCCTTAATGTCACCCTTTCCTTGCCTAAACAGTAGTAACCGTGCCTCTAATAAGCTTTTAAGCGCAGCTTGGTTGTTTGGTTCGCGCTGTAAAACTAGTTCTAAACCCCGTATTTGGTCTTCGAGTTTTAATTTATCCGCTACTCCGTCTTCTAATTTTGATTTTTGCTCTGGGGCTGGCTTGTTCAATGCCCCAATGATGGGAACAATCGAAACTCCCAAAAAAGCAAGAACTGCCAGCACCAACACGACTTTAACTATCCAGCTGCGAGGTTGAGACACAAAACCTTCCTTAGCTCTAATGGCAAAATCTATTACAGAAATAAAGAAAGTTAAATATTTGAAAAACTTTGCGGAATTTCGTCTATTGCATGTGAATTTTATAACAAATAGTAATTGCCGTGCTGCGCATTTAAGTAATGACTTTAGGAGGAACCGCCCAAATTATTGCCATGGTATGTTTCCGAAACTATTGGAAAAGCGCTAGATTACACATTTAATATGTGTTGCGAAATTTGAGGCGGCGCTGTGGGTGGGTTCCCCTACTTGAAGCGACTGCCGTCGCACCTTTAGTATCACACAGGGCGCTGTGGAGTGGCTGTCTTGAAAGGAAATATACTTACAAGCGCCGCACAAACGCTCTTTCCATTTGTCTTAGTTAAATCCCACAATGGGATGTGTCTCCGCCGCAAGGAGTTTTTATGAATTCCGACCTGATGCCGTTGCCTGAATCGTCCAATCCGAATGCTTCAAAAGAGGCTCAAACTAACAAAGTTGCCTCTGCTAATGTACAGCCAGCCTCCGATGCCTCTAAACCAGAGAATTCGAACCAGCCCCCAAGTGAGACTGCTGATGATGGGAACTTGGCAAATCGGCAGCAACCGATTCCGCCACCTAGTGAACCACTGCAATACCGAGCCATTGGCTTGGTTCGAGGTCGCTATCTTGCCAGTAGCGAACAGTTTACTCAAGGTACACTGTTGACTGCAGATGAAACACTACTCGACGCCGTCCTTTTAGGTCGGATTATGAGTTTAGTTAAGAATCACCTGGATCTAAACCAGGAACATTTGTGGGTAGTTTATCCGCGCACTAGACAAGAAAACGACAAATTGCACCTCCAAATTGTAGGAGTTTGGGAGCCAGAAAATCTGGCTAAACATCTAACAGCCGACCCTGAGATTTCTGTGGCTGCACCAGAAAACCAGACCAACATTAATGGCTCAACAGATCTGAGCATACCCTCGTCAGAAATTCCGGATGGTGGTTTTTCTGTTCGTGGGGAGGTAGTTTACCAGTCTTTTGAGGCGGAAAATTTAGTGGTCAAAATTAAGCAGGCTGCCCGCAAACAAGATGATAAACCCAAGTATTTCAAGCTGAAACTTAAAGGGCGGCTTCAGACCAAAGCAGTAGGAAAGTTTTGGGACTTTCAAGTTCAGCGAGAAGCTGACGCATTGGTCATAGAACGCAGTGAGGCGATCGCTGACTTACCTAAAAAACGTAGACCACCACAGACAAGAGGAGGCGGCGGTCGTCGTCCTGGTCCCGGTTTTGGCGCCAAAAAACCATTCCCCAAACGACCTGGGGAAACTCCCCGCCCTATTCGCAAAACAGGCGATTCCTCTGCGGTATCACGACCTGTACCTAAAGTACCCGCCCCTAAACCTATTAAGCGGTCGAAGCCAGCAGAAGAATAAATTATGAATTATGAATTATGAAGTTTTTCTGAGAATTCATAATTCAGCATTCATAATTCATAATTTTCAAAACTCTGCCCAGCGGTCTTGAGGGAGAAAAGACCGCTCCATCGGAATTTGCGCCACAGGTTCAGTTAAGGTAAATTTGCCTGCCTCGATCCACTGTTTCAACGTATCGGCGACTTGCCGAGAAAGAAACATACTAGCAAGGGGTGCAACGCGCACTGCTTTGCCTTCAATGGTGATGCGCCCTGATTTGAGTTGGGCGTAACTCACCAAACCAAAGGTAGGACGGACGCGTCGGGGAATCGAAAAATCCACTATCGGCGCTACTAAGTCTTTGTCTTGAACTGCACATCTTGCTACTACTTCTTCTTCTAACACCGGAAGTGGTACGCCTACTCCCAACATTAAAGAAGGACCGTAATTTTTGAAGTAACAACCACGTACCCAACGAGCATCCATTTGCTTGGCATCGCCAATTAAAGCTAAAGTCGCAGCTGGACCAATAGGTGTGCGATTGGGTAAACGCTTTTGTAAGGGAAAGTGTTGGGTTCCTTCCCACGCCACATAGCCAATACCACCCCCCAAAAAAATCCGCGTCCCAATGCCAATAAGTTGCAGATCGGGGTCGTTGAGTAGTGGAGAAATAGCACCTGGGTTAGAATAAACAGCATTGCCCAGGCGCGGTTGTAAAGGACCGAGGTATGTAGACAATGGGCGATCGCCTCCATTCACCCCCACAATAAAGTTTTGGTAAAGATTGCGCGGATTGAATAAATAAAACTGATTAATGGTTTCACGGGTAATCGTAGTTTCAAAGGTTGCCCTAGGGTAACAATCTGTTACTTGTCCTAGCGCTCTTACGTGTACGGGTTTACCAGCTATCAAATCTTCGATAACATGACCGCCACCACGTTCCCTGACTTCTTCTCCGTCCATCTCTTCTGCCGTACAACTCGCACCTAAGTATAAATCTACTGCCCCAAAACCAGAGTATGCCGGCACACCATCTAACCAACACCGGCGAATTTTTATTGGGGGGTCAGTGTGTCCTAGGTTAATAATTGCACCACTAGATTCCATCGGCTCAAAAGTGCCAGTGGCGATCACATCAACTTCCTGAGCAGTTTTGGTAACACCGACTTCGACAATTCGTGCTTTTATTTCCTCGATGTTCAAAACCACAGCACGATTACAGCTAATTTTGTCGTTAATTTCCGCAATTGTTCGCATATTCAATGTAGCGGATATTGCATTTATTGCGAGATGGTTGCCAAGTAGTTGGTTAAATCAGTGTAGCTTTTTAAATTTAACAGCACCTCACCCAATTCCTCCAGTTGAGTCATGGATAAGGTGCAAATCCGCTGTTCCATTTCCGGCTCAAGGACACCAAATTTGCGAGTCAGTAGCCGCAATATCAAAGCCTCCTCTCCTTGTTGTATTTCTTGTTGTACCCCTTTTTGATAAACGTCTTCAGAGAACACATATTCTTGCATAATTTCTCAAGGAACTGCTTATAAGCATGATTTTCTCACCAGCTAATTAAAACAGTTTCGCGCTCAAAAATCCAACAGCGCCTCACCCAAATTCTCCACCTAACCAATGGATAACCTGCAAATCCGCTGTTCTATCTTAGGCTCAAAGCATTCTGGAAACCGGAAACCGCGATGATTCACCCTGTTTGCGCGGTTGTGGCGTCTGCGTAGTAGCTGGCTGGGGAGTCCCTCAAACCCAATTCCTGTTCTTAGTTATGGACCAGGTAATCAATAGCGTCGTCACCGTCAGGCTCAACAGGCTCAAAAGGTTCAATTGCTTCTGGTTTCAATTTCCATTGTTTTGGACGGGCGCTTAGGGCAGCTAAAGCAGCTTCTTCCAATAAGGAGGAAATTATTTCATCAGCTACTGGATTCACTTCATCATACTCAGCGATCGTAACCAGCGCTTCCTCAAGTTTTGTTTTCGCTTCATAGCAAAGTCGGAAGCACTTGTGATATTTCCAAATTGAATCTGATCTAGGTCGTGATTTAGTCATCCCTCACCCTCCTCACCCAAATGCTTGGCATTGGCTTCTAAGTAATAAGTAAGATTGGTAAAGGAATTGTAACTCATTAGACCCAAATATGACTGTGACAAAAATTTGTCAAACATTAAAGATACAGTTGAGGAGCCTCAGTTATTGATAGAAGCTGGGATATTTACAGCACCATTATCGGCGTAGGGGCGGGGAAACCCCGCCCTTACAATGTGGCACGGGTTCTCTAATGTGCCGAATCAGTAGAATGTGTTTTTACGTACTTAATTATATAGATGAGTTGCATCTTAGACGTTATCATCACGTAACTTAGGCTGTCGTGCTTTAAACAAGCTTAAAGCGGGTTGAGTTGCGCTATGAGCAGAAGCTACATTCTATCCAAAGCTATAACATTGCTGCCCAGCGCCTTGAACTTTAGTTCAAGGCTAAGAGATTAAGTCCGTTGAAACGGACTTGAGTTCAAAAAAGTTCTAGTCGGCGCCATCCGACTTCAGCTATTTGCCTAGGAATTTATAGCGGTTCTCATTTGTATGCAATACACTCAGACCTCTCTCCAAACCTCTCTCCTACAAGGAGAGAGGCTTTGAGACATTGCTTTTGGGAAATCGCCCTGCATTCCATCTGCCTTCTTGTAGTATGTGTCATCAAATTATCCCCTGCCGTTACTTTAGGCAGCATTCTGGGTACTTTAAGGAAAGAAGTATATAAAAATACTCTTGTAAAACTTCTTTTTCTTAGATTAAAAAACCACGTTTGGCGATAAATTGATGAATATCTCTGACACACAACTGGATTTAGCGTCGCTCTTCTCTAGGATAGAACAGCTAGAAGCCGAACAAAATCTTTGTAAGCAGAATGTTATATGGCTTAAACGCTATATAGATGAGTTTAGAAAAGAATTTAACACTAGACCAGAACTACAGCAGATTGAAAGTTGGCAACAGGCGATCGCGCAGTTATCCACACAAGTAGCCGAGTTACAACAGCGCCTCAATCACTCGCCTATTTTAAGCAAGGGTTTAGATAATGGCGTTACTACTAATGCACAAACCGAGTCTGCAAATCTTGATGATGCCGAAGTAGTGAAGCAGTTTTTTGAACCTGTTGAACAGCAACAAAGTTATTGTGCGCTGGTAGACGCGCTTACTATTCCTGTACATGTCGATACTGCTGAAACTGACCAAAATCAGGAGATTAATGTAGTTACTCAACAAAAGCCAAGAGTTACAGCCTTGAGTGATGAAGAATTCAAGCTAGAAAGAATGATGCTGCTGCTGGATAGAATCTATAAAGCTGAGGAAGATAGTCAGGAAACGCCGATCGCTGCTGAAGAGTTGCTGGTGCAAGAACAACAGCGAACGGAGCAAGAACGACTTCGGGCAGAACGGGCAGAACAAGTCCAACGGGCTGCGATCGCCCAACTTTTGGTAATGGGGCTAAGTCAAGAGCAAATCGCTGAAACACTGGGGTTATCGATTCAGTTAGTTAACCAAGCAGCACCAGAGTAGGGATACGATTTCTTTAATTGTTCTTGACAAATCACGCTAGCAATGCTTCTCCCAACCGCTTCAAAATCCGCAAGACCTCACCCAACTCGTGTCGTCGGGGAAACAAAGAAAATGTCCGTGATGCGTCGTATTGAGGTGCTTCTCCTTGATTCAGTTTGAGAAACACAAACTCGTCACCATTTGTTGCCATGCCAAACACTGGGCGATCGCGTAGTGTCCTCGCAGGAGATTGGCTTTGGGGAGTAGTTAGCATGTAGGCTAATAACTGGGGTAATGCTGCTGGAACTGGAATGCTGATTCGCTTCGACTCGACAACCAAAATCCAAAGCTGCTCCTGCACGATTAGTGCGTCGATAAAACCGCGAATCGTTTCTTCAGGATCGTCAAGTTCCAGCATGATACCGTAGGGTGAGCGAATACGGAATGGTCGGTCTAGAAAACCCGCAAGTTCCAACAATGGTGAAACCACAAGCAGGTTAATCGTACCCTCCAACAGCAGACCATCAACGCGATGGTAGTCATAGCGCTGCTTGATCCGCTCAATGCCAACCTGTTCCTGTTGGCTAAGATTAGGTAAATCTTCAACCCACTCCCAGAAGAAACTATCATCCTCTGGTTGACGCAAATTACAGCGAGTCTGAAGGTCGCTCAGGCTTTTAATTGTGTCCGTAATTCCTGCACTGCTAACCATCTACTGGGGCTTAATCATTGTTCATAGTCTAGCAGTGCGCAGGTGATACTTAGCAAGCGTGAAATGTTTAGCCGTTGTCAGGGTCATAAGTGTTCCCTAAAAACGTTACTTTTTGACACCCAACAAC
>CAZZYE010000440.1:0-6610 GCA_964658145.1 uncultured Stigonema sp. | reverse complement strand
GGAGTTGTTTGACAGTAATGAAGGTTTGGTGTTTGGGGTGACGAGTATTGCATCCCCTGCTATTCAGCCTAGGCAACAACAACAAAAGCCAACGCCAGGGGCGGAAGGAAACCAAGAGCCGATTGAGTTAGAGGTGAGTGGCACACCTGAAGGAAGCTATCGGGTTCCAGAGGCAAGTATTGGAACAAGAACGAATACGCCAA
Source organism: uncultured Stigonema sp. (assembly GCA_964658145.1). GTDB lineage: Bacteria > Cyanobacteriota > Cyanobacteriia > Cyanobacteriales > Nostocaceae > Stigonema. Next base: position 6,407 of record CAZZYE010000440.1, on the reverse strand, counting down.
CACGGGATGTTCCGCAAACAATTAACGTCATCCCCCAACAGGTGATCAAAGACCAGCGTATTCTTTACACTGGAGATGCGCTGAAAAATGTTGGCGTATCAGCAGATCGTTCTCCAGGTGCGCAAGATAGATTTGTAATTCGAGGCTTTGATTCTTCCTTTGGCAATATCTTAATCGACGGTCTGAGGAATAACTTTCTGGCAGGGGCTGACGCCATTAATCTTAACAATATCGAGCGAATAGAGGTTTTGCGAGGTCCGGCTTCTGTGCTTTACGGACGAGCGGGACTAGGCGGTGTTGTCAATTTAGTCACTAAGCCGCCTCTAAAATATCCCTACTATGCTGCGGACTTCTTTGTTGGCAACTATAACGCTTACCGAGGCTCACTTGACTTTTCTGGTCCTCTGACAACAGATAAAAATGTTTCCTATCGCTTCAATGCTTCCTACCTGAACTCTGATAGTTTTATTGATTTTTACAACGAGGAACGCTATCAGATTGCCGGGGCACTCTCGTGGGATATTGACAAGAATACGAAACTTACATTGAATGGCAGTTATGGAGATCACAATGCCAGTTCAGTGAACGAAGGGCTGCCCGCTATTGGTACTGTGTATCCTAATCCCAATGGCAAACTCCCCATTAGTCGATATGTGGGAGAAGTGGGGACTATAGATGCTACCACTACTCGCTTGAGCTACAAACTAGAGCATCGCTTCAGTGATAACTGGTCATTGGAGAATGCCTTTGGGGCAATTAATATTAAATATATTAGCAACCCAGCAGGAAGAGGAGTTCCGATCGCGCTACAATCAGATGACGAGACTCTGACTCGACGAAGATTCGTTAACCCTGAACCTGGTTTCCAGAATGGATACGATTTAAATACTCTGGTTACGGGGCGGTTCAAAACTGGAAGCCTGGAACACCAACTTGTTGTGGGGACAGAATATGCTTGGACCGTCATTTTTGGGTCTAATCAAAATTTCACTGCTCCCTCAATTAATATTTTCAATCCGGTTTATGGGCTGGCAGGGGGTGGTACACTTCTTAATCAATCTAAGAGTCAAACTTTTGCTGATAATCTGGGTGTGTATGCTCAAGATTTAATTGCACTATCTGAAAACCTCAAGCTGGTTTTGGGTGGTCGCTATGACTGGCTAGGGCAGACAAATGACAATCTACTTGCTTCAACCTCAACTTCGTTCTCAAGTGAAGCGTTTAGCCCCCGTGTTGGCTTAGTCTATCAACCCATTAAACCCCTAAGCCTCTATGCTAGCTACGCTCGCTCCTTTATTCCCCAGACTGGACTAAGTGCAACTGGGCAGTCATTTCAACCGCAGCGCGGGACTCAGTACGAAGTGGGTGCTAAGGCAGATTTGCTCGGTGATAAACTTTCGGTAAATTTAGCTCTATTCGACCTTACCCAATCTAATGTCCTCACAGCTGACCCTAATAACTCTGGCTTTTCTATCCCTGTTGGGGAGGCAAACAGCCGAGGTGTGGAGTTGTTTGTTACGGGCGAAATATCCCCTGCTTGGAATGTCATTGCTTCCTATGCCTATGCCGATACCCGCGTCACCAAAGATAACACCCTCCCCGTCGGCAAACAACTCCCTGGAGCAGCGCAAAATCTAGCCAGTCTTTGGACGACTTACATCATTCCCAAAGGAAACCTCAAAGGGTTTGGTGGTGGGATCGGTTTGTTTTATGTGGGCGATCGCTTTGTGGATTCAGCTGAGGCTGTTAAGTTGCCCAATTATGTCCGCACTGATGCCGCCCTCTTCTACCGTAGGGGACAATTTGATGCGGCACTCAACTTCCAGAATCTGTTTGACGTACATTATTTTGAGAGTGGTTTCGGTAGTATGGCAAGCAATACCCAGGTGTATTACGGGAACCCATTCACGGTCACCTTTACGTTAGGGTGGAAGTTTTGAAAACTATCTTGCTTCTACAAAAAAGCCAGCTAGTGCAGCTATTGTTAATTGCAATATTACTGCTTGTGTCGCTGGCTGCAAGCAGCTTATGGACACATCCACAAACCCCATCAACTTTTGCACCACCAGTAGATGTCCGCATCGTCAAACACGCAATGGGTACAACAGCAGTTCCCCAGCACCCCCAACGGTTCGTGTCACTCCATGCGTATGCGACCGAAGCAGCTATTGCTTTGGGAGTTAAACTGACAGGCACGACCAAAAAATTAGCCCCACAGTTGAAACTGGATGACATTGTTGACATTGGCTTACCACCTAACCTTGAGAAGGTTCTCGCTCTCAAACCCGACTTGTTGATTGGAAATATGGGTGCATGGGGTACAGAACAAGAATCTTATCGTTTATGGTCACATATTGCACCTACAGTTTTGTTTAATCTAAAAGCGATCGCCGACTGGAAACGTCCATTTCTAGTAGTAGCAGAAGCGCTGGGTAAAACAGAACAAGCAAAACAAGTTGTAGTGCAGTACGATGCACGAGTAACACAGTTTAAAGCAAGGATGGGTGAGAAGCTCAAACAGACGCGGGTATCTGTTGTGGATCTTTACGCAGGGACAATTATTGTGAGAATTCAAAAATCATTCTCCGGTTCAATTTTAGAAGAAGTTGGTTTAGATATTCCCCAAAGTCAGAAACTGAGTCCAACAATAATTACAAAACTATCGGGTAATCCTGCTTGGTATTCGATATCCCCCGAATTTCTCCCTCTGATAGATGGAGATGTTCTGTTTCTTATGACTCACAGCTTGACGACAAAAGCTGATTCAGAATTAGCAATCCAGCAATTTATGGCACAACCTTTATGGTCAAAACTCAAGGTAGCGCCGCAAGGTAAAGTCCATGTAATCGGCCCACACTGGGGGGGTGGAAACTATTTATCAGCTAATCGAGTGTTGGATGATTTATTTAAGTACTTGTTACCACAATAATTGTTTGATGTTGTACAAAAACGGAGTGTATGATGCTAAATTTAGATGCAATTCGCAACGGAGTTTTGCAAGAATATCCTTATCAATGGATCTTCTTTGACAATCTCATACCCAAACCCCAGCTTCTTGAGTTAAGGAACAGTTTTCCACCAATAGAGGTTTTTCCAAAAAGGGAGAAACCTCACCACGGACCTGCAATCATAGTTTACGACGAAGCAGAAGAGTTTGCTGACGAGCGCACAAAAAAAATACATTATTACCTAGCACAGGTTTGAGCAGTATTTGGCTTGCACTGGTTGAGGAACTACATAGCAGTACTTATCGAGCCAGCATTGCCAAACTAACTGGATTAAACCTAGAGCAGCAAATGATACGTATTTCTTTAGGTCGATTAGATCCCCTTATGAAGAATGGTTCTCATTCAGATTCGGAAGGAATTACCCTTACACACCTGCTCTATTTCGGTCGTGAAGATTGGCAGATTGAGTGGGGAGGATGTCTTCAGATTCTGTTAAACGAACAACTCGAATCCCTATTTCAAGAAATTCCGCCTCGTAATGGTAACGAGCGTGATTTTAGTGCGTTCGGAAAATTCTTGGCACAACGTCTCTCCAGTTTCATCCCCAGAAGCATCCCAAGACAGACTCTCCCTCATGGTTAGATTTTATGACCGAATAACTTTCTTAAAATTAAGAGCTTAACCTTTGAATAAATAATTAACCAAAGTCGCACCCATGTTAAATTTAGACGCGATTCGCAATGGTGTCATGCAAGAATATCCTTATCGCTGGATTTTCTTTGACAATCTCATTCCTAAACCCCAACTCATTGAGTTAAGGAACAGTTTTCCACCAATAGAGGTTTTTCCAAAAAGGGAGAAACCTCACCATAGACCTGCAATCGTAGTTTACGACGAAGCCGAAGAGTTTATTGATGAGCGCAGAAAAAAAAATCATTACCCAAGCACAAGTCTAAGTAGTATTTGGCAAGCACTGGTTGAAGAACTACATAGCAGTGCCTATCTCGCCAGCATTGCCAAATTAACTGGAATAAACCAGGAGGAGCAATTCATAAGTATTTTTATAAGTCGATTAGACCCCATTGTAAATGGTTCTCATTCGGATTCGGAAGGAATTACTCTCTCACACCTGCTTTATTTCGGTCGTGAAGATTGGAAGAATGAATGGGGAGGATGTCTTCAGATTCTCTTAAACGAACAACTCGAATCCCTATTTCAAGAAATTCCTCCCCGTAATGGTAACGAGCGTGATTTTAGTGCGTTCAGAAAACTCCTGGCACAATGTTTCTCCAGTTTCATCCCCAGAAGCATCCCAAGATAGACTCAATGTCTTGGTTAGATTTTATGACCGAACAACTTTATTACAAAGATTGAGAGCCTAACCAGTAATAAATAATTAACTGAAGTAGCAAAATGCTGAATTTAGACGCAATTCGCAATTCTGTTATGCAAGAGTATCCTTATCAATGGATCTTCAATGACAATCTCATTGCTAAATCCCAACTAATCGAGTTAAGGAACAGTTTTCCACCAATAGAGGTTTTCCCAAGCATTGAGAGCCTAACCAAGTATAAATAATTAACCGAAGTAGCAAAATGTTAAATTTAGACGCAATTCGCAATGGTGTGATGCAAGAATATCCTTATCGTTGGATTTTCTTTGACAATCTCATACCCAAACCACAGCTAATTGAGTTGTTCAACAGTTTTCCATATGAGAAATTTCCAGACAGACCTGGAGGATTGATTTTGGATCAAGGGGCAGAAGTGGTTCCAAATGTAGAAAAGTTTTTCGATGCTGCCAAAAACAAATTTTATGTTTATCCTCTACCAAAGCTGAATAGTGTTTGCCAAACTTTGGTTGACGAATTGGTGAGCTTTGCTTATCGAGAAGCTGTTACCAAATTGACCGGATTAAATCTGGAGCGCCATCTAATCCGTATTTCTTTATCTCAAATAGATAGCACGGCAAACGAACGCTTAGCACCTCATAAGGACTCATGGTTTGTAAACAATAGGGACTCAGGAATGGCTCTCTCTCACCTGTTCTATTTTAGTGAAGATTGGGACACCAACTGGGGAGGAAGTCTTCAGATTTTAAGAAATGAGCAGCGCGAATCTGTATTTCAGGAGATTCCACCTTCTAATGGTAATTCCGTTCTTTTTCTATGTGAGCATAACGCTTGGCACGTAGTCTCACCAATTTCACCCAATGCACCACGACCTAGACAACATCTGATGGTAAGATTTTACGATCAGCAGATTTATCTTAAATATCTTAAAGGAAATTGAGCTGATAAACAAGCAGACGCAAAGAAGTAATGTCAACATTTGAGAACTATTGTGCTGATTGGATCACCAATCTAAAACAGATCTGATAATTTTTGGAAGATTGAGCAAACTGATGACTCAGGAGCGTTTATTCCCTGCCTTTAACCTCAAAAGCCAGTTTCGCTTCCTTGGGAGCAGAACTCTAACTCTTTGGGTGCATCATACTCAGCCACTGTTAATGATCGGGTTGCTCATGCTGATGATGCTCTGTGCTTGTAGCCAAACCGCAACCGATCGCCAGAAATTTACTTCAAGCCAAGAATCAACGCTTGCCAACCTTCGGATAGTCAAACATGAAATGGGTGAAACAAAACTCCCCATCTCTCCCACTAGAGTGGTCGTTCTAGATGGGGCTTCAATCGAAGCTGTCTTGGCTTTAGGTGTCAAACCAGTAGGTGCTCCTCTGAAAAACACAAACTATCTTCTATCCCAAAAGCAACAGGCGGGTATAGAGGATATCGGGGGTGTAGGGTGGGGAAGTCTCAACTTAGAAAAGGTTTTAGCCCTCAAGCCCGATCTCATTTTGGGGATTTCCGACTATCAGAAAATCTATGGTTTATTATCGCACATAGCACCCACAGTCTTAATTAACTACAGCTCCTCCACATGGAAAGAAATGTTTGGGTCGGTTGCTCAAGCCTTGGGTCAGACCACGGTCGCGGAGCAATGGATGTCTCAGTACTACAACCGCCTATCTGAATTTAAAGGTTCTATGGGCAACCGATTAGCTTTAACTCGTGTATCTGTCTTGAGGATTGCTGGGTATACTGTGTTCCTGAAAAATTCTTTCTCTGGAAGCATCTTGAACGATATCGGTCTGTTGAGTCCCCCGTCACAGAATCTGGATGCTCTGAGATCTCTTCCGAACATATTGACGAACGGACACGTTTATGTCCTCTCTCCAGAACTATTGAACGAGGCAGATGGGGATGCTTTGTTTCTGATTTCCGACGCCACCATTCATCCGGCGGATGCCCAAGAAGCCAGAAAGCAACTACAAGTCCAGCCTCTTTGGTCGAAGTTAAAGGCTGTCCAGCAGGGCAAGGTCTATGTAGTTGGAAGTTATTGGGTCTGTTGTGGTCCACTGGCGGCTAATCGAGTTCTCGACGACCTGTCTAAGTCTTTACTT
>CAZZYE010000439.1:0-6611 GCA_964658145.1 uncultured Stigonema sp. | reverse complement strand
CCCACCCTACGTATATTTCAAAAATCAAAGATGATTCCTATATCTCCTTTGATGTCAAAATCAGCCGCAGCTTCGCGTGAATCAAATTCAGATTACCCAAACCTAAATCGACATCGCCATGCACTACAACTCCAATATTTAAAAGTTTGTCTAGCAGTTCCAGTATAGAAGGATTATGACTAGTTTCCCCCGGATAGTAAGTTCCAGGTGGCGGTAAAAGAGTACCAAATTCTCCCAGATTCACATTCAAGTCTGCTGGATCGATTTCAAAAATCTCACATAAGCGTAGCACTTGTTCTTCCAGTTTTTGCAGACTTTCTGCTGCTTGGTCTAAGTCTGATTCGCTGAGAAGTTGCTGTTCCATGCGGCGAATGACTTGCGCTTCCATTAACTGGCGAATTAATTCCACCACTGTTAATAGTAAAGAAGCCAGTCCCGCCTTACTGTTCAATGGGTTAGGGGTAATTGCTATCTCAGGATTTTCAGAGGGTGTGCCAACTAATGCCATAATGCCACCTTTTTATGTTTCATCTGGAGGGTTAGTGACCTTTTCAGTAGACAGAGGCTTTGTCGTATTACTAAATAGCGCGATATTGGAGTAAATCAGGGTCAATCTGAGTGAAGTTATACGAGTACCCATCGCTGCGATGAATAAATTTAATGCAGTTTTGTTTTACGGATACTCGCTTGCCATTGATTACAACTTCTGCGCCTGCTTTATTTGGCGTTTTAATGCGACACTGATAAATTCCCGCTTTTACGTTGACGATAAACTCGCCCTGATCGTCTTTCTTCTTGGAGTTACTATCACGTAAAAGTGTAGCCTTTACGTAATCGCCAGCAGTACAATGTTTGTACTCAACTTTAGGCTTGATAGCTGTAACAACTTTTTTGTTGTCAGTGCCAAGTTTTACAGAGATGACAGGGAACCCGTCCCCGTTTACTCGCCGGGAACGTCTACTCCCGTGACCCATTGACTTAACCCTAAGTGGCTGACAAACGTTTAGCTTTACGATTTCATCCGTTGCCACACACGCTGCATCAATCCAGTGTTCTTTGGGCAGTCCGGACTTTATTCTGGTCATTTTAGTTGAAGCCCCATCACCTGTTCTTATTGGCAATCCAAACGAGGATACACTCTTAACGATGGCATTTCTAGTTGAGTTTACAGCAGCCGCATCTCTGAGAGATGTTTTTTGTTTACTTTTGATTTTTTGAAGCAATGTTTGGTTATCTGCCAAGTATTCTTCGATTAATTTGTTGCCTTTGTCTTGATTACACGAGGTACAAGATAACGTCAGGTTTGAGAATCTGTCGCTACCGCCTTTTGACTTGGGCAAGATATGTTCAACCTCTAGCGGTTGGTTGTTTCTTTCACAATAAACACAATTACGTCCCCAGTGTTCTAGCAGCGCTTCTCTAATGGTGTATCCCTGAAGTGTACCTTGCTGATATTTAATACCTGAAATATCAGGATTCTCATATGAGAGCATATCAAACTTGACGCTTTCAATTGCTATTGAAACAATGGGAGCATACTTTTTGATACGTCTTATCCAGGTTTCAACCGTTAACAAGCGGTGTCTTAAACTTGGGGCAAGCCAACCGTCTGGCTTATGGCGGTTAAACCGTTTTTTGCGATAACGCAAATTTCTTGAACGTCTGCCCCTACGAAAGCCTGCACGTTTTTGTAAGTCTTCACTAATAATCTGACCACGATGCTCTAGCTCCATTCCCCAGATAGTAGTTTCGGTTTTTAAGCTAACTATTGAGAATCCAGTGAACTTAGATCCAGGGTCAATACGTAACTCTAAATCACTGTGAACGGGTATGTTTACCTCGTGCTGGAGCATAATCGTGAAGGGATACAATCTAATCTTTTTAGCCTTAAGAGAGCGTTGTAGTATCCTTGCTTTTCCTGGGTTAGTTGGCTGTAATGGCGTACCATTCTTGTCAACAACAAAAACTGAGTTAGTAATCATTTTGGATTTCTCCCACCCTTGCGGGGTTTAGCTTGCTTTGAAAATGTTTCTAAGACTTGGCACTGAAGTAGGTGTTACACCACACTAATTGGCTATGTTCCTCTCCTAACCGCTTGAGACTAGCGAATCCCATTAAGGTATTGATCTTAAAAACGTAGCTTGCGCTTTTTCTGGCGTAGCGGTTAATCAGAGCCTTGCTACAGGTCGTTTATATCCGATTAACTCCGAATTACTCCGGTTCGTGACTACTCGGCATAGAATAAGGATTCGTTAGTTGACTGCTAGCTATAGCTTTGAGCGATCGCATTTCTGCTTCTAGACTTTGCAACCGTTCCTGAAGTTGGCGATTTTCGTCAATTAACGTCTGCGCCTTGCTGCTGAGATAGGGGTCATTTTCCCACCAATTTATTCCCATCTCCCGCGCTTTATCGACTGAGGAAATCAACAAACGAATTCGGATATGCAGGAGTTCGGTGGAAGCGATAGAAACAGAGATATCACCTGCAATCACAATTCCCTTATCCAAAACTCGTTCGAGAATATCAGCCAAAGTTGAGCCTTGGGTAGATGTTGCAATTGCTCTACTAGCGTTGGATTGAGGACTTTTCGGCACTATCGGCGTAGAGGTCACGATTGGTTCTATTCTTTAGTGTAGTATTTGACACTTGCGCTGTTATGACATACTATCTATTATATCAATGATTTATTAGGTGTGTCTTTCTCCCTCCAACATAACTGCTTTCTTAACAAATTTATTGAGAATAAAGAAGATTTTTTTGTTTATAGCCCAGCCTTTTAATAATAAATCGGAATAAGAGTGTTTTTACCGGGTTAAATAAAAATTTTATTAAAAAATCTCAAAATTTAGTAGGAAAATTGGGAAAAGCAACGACGCTAAAGACATAGGACTAGCCCTTTCAAGGTGGCTTAAAAACCTAGGCAATTATGCTTAATTTTTTTTATTTAACCTGATCCCAAGGGGAGAAGAACACGAAGAAAAACTTCATTTTTACGCTTCACCTTGAAAGGGCTAGACATAGGACTTACGCACTGTACAAATCGGAGATTATGTGTATTAACGAAATTCGGTTGGAGCAGACGAGTAGGGGCGAACAGCCCTTTGCCCCTACAAATAACCAAAACGGCTGTAAATAAATGCCGAAAAATATTGAGAACATACTTGATGATTTCTGTCAATGCGTAACTCCGATTATGAAAAAAAAATAAATAAAGACATATATATATGTCATATATGTGGACTTGAAAAATTCTCTCTTTGGATTTACTATAAAAAGATTACTTATAAAATCTGTCACCCATAGGTTGTTACAGAATTTATCTACATTCAATAGAAATAATCATGGCAGTTGAAAAAGTCAACTCATCTTCTAGTCTGGCTGAAGTCATTGATCGCATTCTTGATAAGGGTGTTGTCATCGATGTGTGGGTACGGGTATCCCTTGTGGGAATCGAACTGTTAGCAGTGGAAGCACGGATTGTAATAGCATCAGTAGAAACCTATTTGAAGTACGCTGAAGCTGTTGGCTTGACCGCTCAAGCTGCTGTACCAGCAGTCTGATTCTTGAGGGACTTCCAATTAAAAAAATCTCCAATGTCGTGTAGGGTGCGTTAGACGGAACGTCGTAACGCACCACAACACGTCTTTGTAGGTGCGTTACGCTGTCGCTAACGCACCCTACAAAATGGATAATTTATTTTTTGGTATTCCCTTATAAGTCAGAAGGCAGAAGACTTAAAACCTTCTGCCTCTACCCTCGGACTTGTAAGTGGAGAGTGTACGTAGTTCACAAGAACTGCCTTATGAGGGAGGAAGTCGGTCAATCAAGGACGCTAATGTTTGTTTTCAGTAGGGTAAAGCGGGAAAGGAGTCGAGAACGTGTCTCTTAGAGAAGAATGGTACGCTGCACGAGTGCAACGCCAACAAGAAGTCCGCCTCCGTCAACAGCAGGTGCTGGATTATCGTCAGCAGATTCAAGCAGAGATGGCAGCACTGCATCAGTATCAGCGGACAATGTTGAGTAACTTCCGCAGCACTTTGCAAGCCGATGTGGCTACCTTTCTAGAGGAGACGCGATCGCATCAGCAAGAAGTCTGGCTTGAACAGCAATACCAAAGGGCAGCCTACGTAGCAGCGCTGCAAGATTATGTTTGGGGGACAACGCCCACTCCTGGAAATGGCAGGATCGTAACCCCAACAAATGTTATGCAAGGGAGTTAGTTGTGACCACAGTTCTGCAAGCCAACTCCCAAAGTTTTGTCGATACGCCAGCAATCCATCGTCTAACTCAGCGTGCCTTACGCTATCTTAACGCTGGCTTCTCTGTCCACCTGCGGGGTCCGGCGGGAACTGGCAAAACAACACTGGCAATACATTTGGCGAATCTTCTGGAACGTCCGATTTTACTGATATTTGGAGATGATGAGTACAAGTCCTCCGATCTCATTGGTAACCAACGGGGCTACAACCGCAAGAAAGTTGTTGATAATTTTATCCACACTGTTGTGAAGCTGGAAGATGAATTCCGCCAGTCCTGGGCAGATGCGCGCCTGACCACAGCCTGCCGCGAGGGCTTCACCCTGATCTACGATGAGTTCAATCGCTCCCGTCCTGAGGTTAATAATGTGCTGCTCTCGGTATTGGAGGAAAAGCTACTCGTGCTACCAACCGCTGCTCAGCAACAGGAATATATTCGTGCCCATCCCCAGTTCCGAGTCATCTTTACCTCCAATCCAGAGGAATACTGCGGAGTTCATGAAACTCAGGATGCACTGATGGATCGCCTGGTAACGATTGATATTCCAGAGCCAGACGAACTGACTAAGCAGGAGATTGTTGTCCAAAAATCAGGATTGACACCAGCGGATGCCTTAGTGATTGTACATTTGGTCAATAAGTTTCGGGAGCGCACACAGACTCATGAAAAGTCCTCTGGTTTGCGGGCTTGTCTGATCATTGCTAAAGTCACAAGCTGCAATAATATTCCTGTTGTGGCGAGCAACGCTGACTTTCGAGATATCTGTACCGATGTTCTGCTGTCCCGTGCCAAACTGTCCCAGAGTGAGGCCATCTCCATTTTTGAGGAACTGTTTCGAGAAGTTCCCTCAGCAAAGAAACTTTCTGCTAAACGGAGGTAAACCAATGATCCAGATTCGTACCATGCAGCAAATCCGGACTGGTAGAATGATCTCTAGTTTCCGAGCCTGCCAAACTTTGAGCCATTTGGACTTGTCGAAGAGCGATCGCGCCCGTTGTATAGGTGCATCAGCAAAAATGTTGGCTAGTGTTGCCCGTAGGCAGTGGCTCCTCAATCAATGGACCCGATAGTCATTGGATCTCACTCAGGAGGTATTTAGTCATGGCGAATCTTGATAATATTCCAGCACATTTGCTTGACAGCGAGCATTATCGTCAAATGCTTGTCCGGGACGGCGAACGTCGCTTTCGGGAATGGCATGGCGAGTTTCTCAGGTATCAGCGCGAGTTTCTTAAAGATCAACATCAGCGGATTCGCGATCTTGAGAACCAACGTAAGAGTATCTACGAAGATCACAAACGTCGTTCTCAGGAATCGCGCAATGAATATTTACGCTACTATTACAAATACCTTGCGGAAATGCGTCGCTACTAGAGGCAACGCTCTCGTAGCGAGTAGTAAGGGAAAAATAATTAATCAAACTAATTTTCTCGTTACTCTAGGAATCATATTTGATTTTTGAAATATACGTAGGGTGGGCAGTGCCCACCCTACTACTTAAAATTTTTCATGAATGATTTAGGATTCCTATAGGCTTTAGCTGGTGGGAACGAGAAACGAAGTTGCTCGGTTAATTATGAAGGAGAAAATTTTACGCATATTTAGTCGTCAGTCCCGTGTAAGCGTACTCGGTCCGGAGCAAAGAGCCGCAATCTGGGTACAGGGTTGTAGGTTCGCTTGCAAAAACTGTATTGTGCCTGAGTCTTGGGATGAGTCAGCAGGAGAGCAGGTGACAGTGGCAGAAATGGCGGCTTGGGTACTGGCTCAGCCCGACATTGAGGGGATGACCTTCTCTGGAGGAGAGCCAATGCTGCAAGCGGAGGCACTGGTTGACCTGATAGACTTAGTTCGGGCGAAGGCAGATCTGGGAGTGGTATGCTATACAGGCTATCGCCTAGAGCAGCTACAGCAGCAAGGTACATTAGAACAGCAAGATTTATTGCAGCGAATCGATCTACTAATAGACGGTGTTTACATCGAGCAACAGCACGCAGATCTACTTTGGCGCGGATCGGCTAATCAGCGATTGTTACCGCTGACAAAGCGTTATAAAAATCTCATTTTAGCCCAATTAGCGCAGGGAGAGCGATCGGTAGGGTTACAGTTTTTCATGGAAACAACCGGAGAAATCCAGTTTGTGGGAATTCCTACGCAACCCGGTTTTCGCCAAGAGTTTGAGTCTCGAATGTTAAATCGTGGGATAAATCTAAAACGGTAAGAGACGTTCCGGCGGAACGTCTGTACGGGAGTGGAAAAGAGAAATTTTCATGTCTGGTGGTGAAATTTTTTCATCTATTTCCCCAAAAAATTGAGTGATATCATGTCCGTATAAACAGTTACGATATACAGCCCT
>CAZZYE010000438.1:4139-6613 GCA_964658145.1 uncultured Stigonema sp. | reverse complement strand
ATCAACAATCAACAATGCTCGACCTAACCAAACTTACAGGACAAATGCAGGGTTTAAGTCAACATCTGACTTTAGAAGCTACTGCTAATCGCCAACGTTTAGAATTGGCACAAAAACATCTTCAAGGTGCGCTACAGAGTCAATTCGACTTAGTCCAGCGACAAGAGAAATGGCGCGATCGCATTTTGTTTGCCAGTGCTACCCCGACAGAACCACTCAATACCTGCATTGATATCCCAGTCCCCCCAAAAATTCACACTGTCATTGCAACTGACGGTTCCCAAATTGCTCCCAGTCACCACGAAATTGCCTACTGCTATCTCCTCAACATGGGTAGAGTTGTCTTACACTACGGACAAAATCGTCACCCACTGATGGATAGTTTGCCTGAGATATTTTATCGCCCGGAGGATTTATATGTTTCTCGTCAGTGGGGTATTCGTACTGAGGAATGGATGAGTTATTGCCGCACAGCCAGTGAAGCAACGGTGTTAGCAGAACTTGCTTGCAGCGTCAAAGCAGGTTTGTCAGCAGTACCGACTTTAGCAATGGTAGACGGTTCGTTAATTTACTGGTTTTTAGAGCAAATACCAACTGATGCGCGCGATCGCATCTTACCCCCCATTTTAGAAGCATGGCGGCAATTACGCGAAGCTCAAATTCCCTTGATGGGTTATCTCTCTGCCTCTCGCAATGTTGAAGGCATTAACTTTTTGCGTCTTTTAGCTTGTCCCCACCCAGTACCTGACTGTGTCAGTTTTTGCCCCAATCAATTGGAAAAAGTACCTTGCAAAGTATTGGACCCGTTGCGAGATACTGCCCTTTGGTCAACCCAACTCAAACCAGGACAACGAAGCCTTCTGTGGCGCAGCAACGCCCGGATTCTCGACATGTATCAAGACCAGCAGATTTACTTTTGTTACGTTCATGTCGGCACCGAAATTGCTCGGATAGAAGTTCCATCATGGGTAGCAGAAAATACCGCTGTACTTGACCAAGCACTAGGGCTGATGCTGGCACAGGTACAGAAAGGACAGGGATATCCAGTGGCGATCGCTGAAGCGCACAATCAAGCAGTTGTTCGTGGCGGAGACAAGGCAAGTTTCTTTGCCCTTCTGGAACGACAAATGATTAAAGCAGGTTTGAAAAATGTCGGTACTTCTTATAAAGAAGCGAGAAAGCGTGGAAGCGTTGCTTGATTTGTCATTTGAATGAGAAATTGGAGGACATTGGTATGCAAACACAGACAGAAAAACGCTACTACACTCGTGAAGAATATCTGGCGCTAGAGGAAGCTGCCGAGTACAAAAGTGAATATCGAGATGGAGAAATAGTACCAATGACAGGAGGTACAACTAATCATAACCATATTATTGTTAATTTAGTTGCTCACTTAAAATTTGCGTTAAGAAGGCAAAATTATAATTTGTTTACTAGCGATGTCCGCTTGTGGCTACCGCGTTATAACCAGTACACTTATCCAGATGTGATGGTAATTCAGGGAGAACCAGCCTATGAGGGAACTGGCACTACCACAGTGACAAATCCCTTAATGATTGCTGAGGTTTTGTCAAAATCAACAAAGAACTACGATCAGTCAGATAAATTTCGCTTGTATCGGTCGATTCCTGAATTTAGAGAATATATTCTGATTGATCAGTATAGTTTTTTCGTAGAACAATTTATCAAAAATTCAGAGGCTAAATGGGTTTTAACTGAGTATGAATCGCCTGATGCGGTTTTAGCACTGGCTACTATTAATTTCCAAATTGCCTTCAGCGATATTTATGAAATGGTAAATTTTGAAAGGAGTGAGTTCTGAAGCATTAAGTCTAGACTAAGGACAGAGTAGTGCAGCAGCGCACGCCCACAGACAAGGAGGCTACCCAATGTCCACAACCCCTGTAAAATTTACGATTGAGGAGTATTTAACCTACGATGACGGCACAGACAAACGCTATGAATTGGAAGATGGGGTGCTGGTAGAAATGCCCCCCGGTACTGGTAAGCATGAGGCGATTATTACTCTGCTGTTATTTCAGTTTCTTTTAGAAAAACAACGCCTGGGTTTGACTCTAGAACCGCGACCCAATGGCACCGAGGTAATGACCAAAAAACAACTCAGGCGACCCGATGTGTTGGTAATGACAAAAGAGCAAGCACAGACTATCGAGAAAACTTCTGCTGTTCTTCAAACGGCACCACTACTGATTGTTGAGGTGGTATCTCCCGAATCTGTTGACCGCGACTACAACATAAAAACGTCCGAGTACGCAGAAGCAGGTGTTGGCGAATACTTGATTGTTGACCCGTTGGAGAACAAGGTCACGGTTTGCCTGCTTATGGGAAAAGTTTACAAGCAAACTGTGTTTACTGGCAGCCAAAAAATTATCTCTAAGCTGTTCCCAGGACTAAACCTAACTGTTCAGCAGGCAATGTCGCCTTAGTTTACAAGAAATCAGGGAGTGCTTGAC
>CAZZYE010000438.1:0-4129 GCA_964658145.1 uncultured Stigonema sp. | reverse complement strand
CGTAATTCGTAATTCGTAATTAAAAATTCCTACGTGAAAACTACTGCTAGCCCACAAGAATATCGTGTAAGGTTTCCAGTAACTGCTTAACTGTGTAGGGCTTGGATAAAAATGTTTTGATTCCACTCGTTCGAGCCAGTTGCTTGCTATCTACGAGTCCACTAGAACTGATAACCTTGACAAGTGGGTTCATTTTTTGCAAAGCGCGGATGGTGGTTAAACCATCTATCCCTGGCATCATCATATCTATCAACACCACGCTAATTTTATCTTGATGTTGAGCATACAATGCGATCGCCTCAATGCCATCACTGACAGTCATTACCTGATAGTTGTATCTTTCCAATGTTGTTTTGGTGATCTCGCAAATTGTGGCTTCGTCATCCACTACTAAAATCAATTCTCCATTTCCCGCAGGCAATTCCAAATCTTCTGTTGACGGCATTTGGTTTTGCGGTATTGCCTTTAAGAACACCTGAAATTGTGTGCCTTTGCCAATGGTGCTAGAAACATTGATAAAACCGCTGTGGCTTTTGAGGATGCCCAGCACGGTTGAAAGACCTAGCCCTGTACCTCGACCAACCTCTTTGGTTGTGAAAAAAGGATCGAAAATTCTATCTACTATTTCAGGGGGCATACCGATTCCAGTATCCCTGACAGTAATCACAATGTGGGGACCAATAGAGGCTTCAAGATTCATCCGCACATAGGTTTTATCGACGAAGAAATTTTCGGCTGAGATACTTAAAACACCGCCGTTAGGCATGGCATCGCGAGCGTTAATGATTAAATTCATTAGCACCTGATGCAGTTGTGTGGCATCTCCAAAAATAGTCCAAAGATCTGACGCTATATCTGTGGAAAATTCGATAGATTTGGGAAATGTCTGGTTGGCAAACTGCTGAATTTCCAATATTAGATGCCGGAGTTGCAAAATTGTGCGCTTACCTTCGACGCCCCGCGCAAACGATAGCACTTGTTTGACCAAAGCTGCACCGCGCTGGGCGTTGGTTTCCAATGTTTGAAGTAGCCGATCTTTGCGCTCATCAGAAATTTTCATCTGCAAAAGTTGAGCAGACATTAACATTGGGGCAAGTATATTGTTTAAGTCGTGGGCAATGCCACTAGCGAGTGTGCCAAGGCTTTCTAGTCGCTGGGCGCGGAGCAACTGAGCTTCGAGTTGTTTCTTTTCTGTAATGTCGGTGTTAACAGTGAGAATTGATTTTGGGTTCCCTTGTTGATCGCGCACTAGTGACCAGCGAGTTTCGACGATGATTTCCTTGCCATCTTTTTGTACCTGAATCAACTCACCATACCACTCGCCTGTAAGGTTAACTTGATGCAGAGCCTCTTCAAGTTTCGGGTTCGGATCTTTGTATAAAAGCTTGTTGGCATTCAAGGCTAAAGCTTGTTCTACTTTCCAACCATAAAGACGCTCTGCGCTTTTGTTCCAAAATACAATTTTGTTTTCCAGATCTTGCACCACAATTGCATCTGTTGCCACATCAAGCAGGGCGGCTTGTTCAAGGATTTTCTGTTCCGCCTGCTTTCGTTCTGTGAGTTCGGTTTGTGCCTGCAGGAAGAGTGTGGATTGCTGGATGGCGATCGCGAGTTGGTCAGCTACAGTACGGGTTAATTCCACCTCCTCCTCTTGCCAAGACAACGGTTGTCTGTTTCTGATCAGACTGAGACTACCCCAAACTGAACACCCAAAGTACAACGGTACGTGCAACCTGGCTCCGGGATAAGTTTGGGCAAAGCCACGGTTGATTTCATCTTCACAAGTGCTGGCATCCTCAATTTTAACAATTTCTAACCGCTTGAGTCGAGCTGCAATCTCATTGCCTGCATCGCGAATTTCCAGCCCTAAGACATTTGGTAACTCTGAGGTTTGCCGATAATCCGTTACATTCAGCCACAGTTGCCGTTCAGGTACATATTGCACAATTTCAACTCGGTCAGCTTGCAGGAGTTGAGCAATCTCATAAGCGGCTGTAGAAAAAATGGTCCCTAAGTCTAGAGAATTGCGGATGCTTTGAATGACTCGATTGAGTGCCTGCTCTGTTTTAACTTGGTGTTGAGTTTGTTCGTACAATTGGCTTTGTTGTAGCGCAATTGCTAGCTGCGTTGCCAATTGCTGTAGTAAGTCAATCTCTAATTGCTGCCATTCCCGTGGTCTGGAACACTGGTTAGCAACCAGCAACCCCCATAAATTGTCTCCTTGAAGGATGGGTACAACTAAGTTGGCTCTGATCTGAAGCTGAGCCAGTAGATCAAGGTGACATGGGGATAAACCTGCTGTGTAGATATCTTCTATAGCTTGGATGCGACCTTGTTGGTAAAGCTCGCGTCTCGTAGGGTCCGCAAAAAAAGATTCTGTAATTTTCCTTCCTTTGATAGATGACCAATCAGCATCTACTGATTCTATGGTTACAACTCCACTCCAGTCTGGTTGGAAGCGGTAAATAAACACTCGCTCAGCCGGGAGAAACTGCTGCACTTCCGAGACTGTGGTGCGAAGAACCTCTTCTAAGTTCAAACTCTGCCGGATGCGTTGGGCAATCTCTGCTACCAGTCGCTCTCGCTCTCGTTGCTGTTGCAGCGCTTCCGCCTGCTGCTGCTGAGCGGCTAATGTTTCTAACTGAGAAAGGCTTTGACGCAGTACAGCTAACTCTTGAGTCAGCTGCTCTTTTGTCTTTTCCTCATCTTTCATTACCTTGGACATTTAGAAACATCTCTGCTCAAAGCAGGGGATAAAAAAAATTTATTATTAATATTTTTTGTTTGGGTCAAATAAATATATTTTCATATTTTGTCGCAACTACGGAAACCTGCTGTAACTTTTCTTTACAAATAGCCTTTGAAACTTCAGGTCTGTTTTTTCCAGTTTCCCAGAGTTAATAAACTTGGGAATTTGACGAATTAGGAAGGAAAGGTAATTATTTCCGAAAGCCTGAGTGAGACTTTAGGCGTACAGTTTTTTGATTTTGCTAACAACCGTAGTTCTTCACAGCCGACAGGTAAATTTCCTGCATATTAAGCTATAATTGTCGGCTAAGCCAATTGTTGCAGAAGGCGCTTGACCTAGTGATTAATCAACATCTTGAAAACCGTCATTACCCTCAATTGGGACAAGTATCAGGCAATGGCTACAAATTTAGCTGGTTTGATTGGTTTTGTCTGTGGTATCCTCCTGGTTGGCTGATTTTATTCAACCGCCACTGGCAGCACTATCACACTGATCGGGATGGTTGGAATTGGCTGGAATATGGATTATTTTTGATTCCTGGCGGATTTTATTTAGCACTGCTGATTCGTTGGTTACGTATTGGCTGTCGATCGCCTCTCCGTGAAACTGAGCAATTTGACCCAAATTATCAACAAGCATTTGCAGAAGAAGTTCTGAGTCGAATCGTTAAATATTATTTTCGTGGAGAGTTGCAACAAATTGAGAACTTGCCACAAACAGGACCGATGATTGTGGCAATGAATCATGCAGGGATGTGTTTTCCCTGGGATTTTGTGACGTTGGGCTATTTACTCAATCAAGCACGAGGATGGGTGGTACAACCCTTGGCTGGTGTATCATTATTTGATCATCCTTGGGTTATGTGGTGGTTACCGCCTGGTTGGTCCTCAGTTTTAGGCGGTGTCAGAGCAGAGTTAAGTGATTTTGAGGCAGCTATACAACAGCGTACAATTCTCTTATATGCACCAGAAGGTTTACGAGGACCAAGAAAAGGTTGGAGAAGACGCTATCAGTTGGAAACGTTTGATTTGAGTTTTATTCAGTTGAGCCAACGTTATCAAATTCCGATTCTACCTGTTGTTTGTATTGGTAATGAAAATTTACATCCTTGGAGTTTAAACCTGAAAAAAATCCAGAGGTTATTAAAATTACCATTTTTGCCTTTATCGCCTTTGATACTGGTGTTTGTTCTCTTCCCTTCAATGGGAATTTGGGCAATGAAAAGTCGCCTACGTTATTTTATCCAACCTTTATATACAGCGGATATGAATGTTGACCAGAAGGGGAGAAGAGTAGATTACCAAAAAGCACAACAATTACGACAAAAGCTGCAATGCGAAATAAATCAAAAGTTAGTTGTTGGTAGTTAGTAGTTAGTAG
>CAZZYE010000437.1:0-6618 GCA_964658145.1 uncultured Stigonema sp. | reverse complement strand
TCTTAACTTCTCAGTGCCAAAGCGGTATCCTTTACCGTAGACAGTGTGAATTAGTGGTGTTTCACCAGATCTCTCTATCTTGCGGCGCAGTAGGCGAATTAATGCTGCTATGACGTTGCTACTAGGTTGTTCGCTTTCTGTCCACAGATGTTGCAGAATCTGCGCGTGAGTCAGGAGTTGTCCTGAGTGTTCCATAAAGTATTGTAGCAACTGGCTTTCTTTTTCCGATAGCTCTATTATCCGTCCTTGGCGATAGGCTACTTGGTTTTCGTAATCAAGTTCTAAATCACCTAGAGTAAGTCTTTGGGTTGCTGTACCATAAGTCTGGGGACTTGAACGACGCAATAAAGCACGTACTCGTGCTAGTAACTCTCGCAGTTCAAAAGGTTTAACTAGATAGTCGTCGGCACCAGCATCTAAACCTTTGACTCGGTCATCTAAAGTATCTTTGGCAGTAAGAAACAAGACGGGTGTGGTTTTGCCTTGGCGTCGCAATTCCTGACAAATTTTCAATCCCGTTTTTCCTGGCAACATCCAATCTAAAATGAGTAGGTCATAACTGCTGATAAGTGCAAGCTGGCTGCCACTTGTCCCATCATAAGCGGCATCGACAATGTGTCCCTCACGAGTTAGTACACGACTCAAGGGGTCAGTTAGTTCAACTTCATCATCAACTACCAAAATTCGCAATATGCTTACTGTTGCACTGCCGAAAGGGGAACTTCTCAAAAATAGCATCCGCCTGCTACAAGATGTCGGATTGGACTTTAGTGCTTTTTTAGATTCAGGTAACCGCCAACTTCAGATTCCCGACGCTAGTGGTCAAGCGAAAGGGCTGCTGGTGCGGACGCAGGATGTGCCTGTTTATGTAGAATATGGTCAGGCACAACTGGGTATTGTCGGTTACGATGTGCTGCGAGAGAAAAAGCCACTAGTTGCCCACTTGATTGATTTACAGTTTGGGCATTGTCGAATGTCGGTGGCGGTTAAGCAATCTAGTTCTTACCGTTCAACATTGGAATTGCCTCCTCATGGTCGAGTTGCTTCTAAGTATGTAAATTGCGCACGGGAATTTTTCCACCTGCTAGATCTACCTGTGGAAATTGTACCGTTATATGGTTCAGTGGAGCTAGGACCGATTACAGGTATGTCGGAGGCGATCGTTGATTTGGTTTCTACAGGGCGGACTTTGCGCGAGAATGGTTTGATTGAGATTGAAACCTTGTATGAAAGTACGGCGCGGTTAATTGCCCATCCCCTGAGTTATCGCTTGAACACAGGGAATTTGCACTCCTGGGTTGAGCAACTGCGCTCCTCGGTGCTTTCTAGTGTTTAAATTGGAGTAATGATCAGGAAATGT
Organism: uncultured Stigonema sp.; assembly: GCA_964658145.1. Classification (GTDB taxonomy): domain Bacteria; phylum Cyanobacteriota; class Cyanobacteriia; order Cyanobacteriales; family Nostocaceae; genus Stigonema. Next base: position 5,258 of record CAZZYE010000437.1, on the reverse strand, counting down.
CAGAACAGACGATAGATTATGACGCCAATCCACCAGTTGCTACCAACGAATACGACGATATGGTTCGTCTAGCATTGCCTGGTTATGAGGTAATGCATACAATAGTATTGTCTTTTTTGCGTTTCCATCTACCAGAAACAGCTAATTTGTTAATTGTAGGCGCTGGCACTGGGATTAGTAAACAACATCTCTGTTGTAGTAGTGGGCATCTTTTTCGTATTTCATGCCCACTTTTTGCATCACACGTTGGGAAGCTAGGTTTTTAGTAGCCGAGCAAGCGGTTCTCTTCCTGTTTGACGAGCGTATAGCAAGAGCAGCTGGCTTGTTCTAAGCCTGGATAATCAAGGATAGTCATCTGACCGCGACTGTAGCGGATCAGCCCTGCCTTTTGAAGTATGCCAGCAACCACCGTCACACTGGCACGGCGCACACCCAGCATTTGGGAGAGGAACTCTTGGGTAATTGGAAACTCGTCAGATTTCACACGTTCGCTAGTCATCAGCAGCCATCGGCAGCATCGCTGTTCCACTGAGTGGTGGGAGTTGCAGGCAGCCGATTGCGAGATCTGCACGATTAGCGCTTGCGTGTAGCGACGCAGCAGAAGGGAAAGCGCTAGATAAGGTTTGACCGAGGCAAGTAAGACATCTGCCTTCATCCGAATCGCATCGCCCGGAACCTGCACGATCGCCTTCAGAGGCGTTGCATCAACTCCCAAAAATACGGAGATGCCCACCATTCCTTCGTTGCCCACCAAACCAACTTCAGCGACTGTGCTGTCTGACATGATAGAGATCAGAGATACTACGCCATTATTAGGAAAATAGACGTACTTGATGGGTTCTCTAGGCTCGTAGAGGACTTGCTTGAAAGCTAGGGAGACGTGAGTTAAGTTGGTCAGGAGACGTTCGTATTCCTCACTAGGCAGGGCTAGCAGCAGCCGATTTTCCACCCGCATCCGGAGGTTAGATGGCACAGACATGATTATTTATCCTTGAGCCAGTCTTGTTTAAAAAAAACAGCTAGCGGCACAAGAAAAGGACATGATTACCCAGTCCCTATGTCAAGAGGTGAATTCCCTAAATAACTAGGTTGACGCGCTTGTTACTTGAACAATTATTATAACAAACTATCGAGGTACACAACCGTACAAAAGTGATATATTAGTTGTGAGTAGGCTCGCCTACATAAGGATCCGAAAGTGCCATAGCACAGGAGGTACTTGGTATGCTCTTACTCGCCTTAGGGGATCACCGACTTTTAACTCATCTTAGTTTTCAAGTGCCTTCTCCCATTGCATGTGGAGCAACCTATGGCATCCAAGCGAACTTCTGGTCAATCTCAATCCAAGTCTACTGCTGCAGATGTGCAGGCGTTGGCGCAGCAGGAGAATTGCAATGGATTATTGCCAATCGTTGGGATTGGCGCTTCTGCTGGTGGGTTGGAGGCATTCACTCAGTTGCTCAGGCATCTGCCTACAGATACTGGCATGGCCTTTGTGCTAATTCACCACTTAGACCCAAATCATGAAAGCCTGCTTTGCAGCCTTCAAGCCAGAACAACCCAAATGCCTGTCACGCAAGTACAGGATGGCATGATTGTTGCCCTAAATCAGGTTTATGTGATTCCGCCCAACGCCAAGATGACCCTTTTGTATCAGAGAGATAGTACCGAACGTGCAACATTTAAGCAAAAGTCAAGCTGTTTCAACGGTTCGTCCAGTAAGTTTTGCCACGATTCCAACTAGCTCATCAAAGTCAAATGGCTTAGGAATAAACATCTGAAACCCAGCATTGAAAGCCAAGCTACGGTTTTTTGGCAACACAGAACTTATCAGAGCAATGGCAGGAAGAAAACCACCAACCTCTGTTTCTTTGATTCTGATAGAGCGAATTAGCGAATAGCAGTCTTTACCGGACATGCTGATATCGGTGATCAGAACGTCTGGTTTCCACTCTTCAATCGCATCAATGGCTTCATCCATTGATGCTGCCGTCTTAACCAGCGCCTGGTACTCTTCAAAAATGATCTCCACCAACTCCAAAGTCTGTGCGTTGTCATCCACCACAAGTACGCGCAATCCTTCAAGTGATGGAAAATTACTTTGTGTTTGTGCTATTTGGCTGAGAAACTTTCTACGTTCTTCAGGATACGAATTGCAAAAACTATTTGACATGATAAATTTCGCCTCTAGTTGATAATTGCAATTAAGTTTGTCCAACAATTGCCTTTCAATTCTTTTGATTCAACTGTAGAGTTATAGATAGCAGTCAGTAGCTCAGCTAGAAACTCACTAGTAGATTTTTCACTTCGTAAAATTGTAGACGCCAGTTTCAATGCCTCTTCAAGTGTTGGCGGCACTAAACGCTCTACACTAAGTGCGTTACACAAATCATCGTTTGTCACCTTTAACTCTTGCTCTAGCTTTTGTAGTTCCTGATCCTGGTAACGCTGATATGAGTTTTGACTCTCTATCACCTCATTCAAATACTTCACCTGCTCACGCAAACTCTCTATCTCCTCAAAGGCAGCCAATAATCTTTCATCAGTAGAGCCAGACAGTTCTACGATTTGGCGCTTTCTTTGATTAAATTGTTTCATTTTGCATTATTGCACCATAAAGTTTGGCATCGATTAAATATGCCTTATCCTGGGTGGCGTTATATAAGTTCACTTTTTGCCCAATGAGAAATTCTTGCACACCAAGTTTCTCCAGTATTGTGGCAAGTCGGTTTTTTATGGACGCTATCGTACTGAACAATTAGCATAGCATGTACGCTTGTGTACAAAGCCAGTTTATTATAAAAATTATTTTTGCAAACGACGAATCAGCATACATTTTGCCACCACCCTGACGAGTATTGGAGACGCGACCATTGCCACTGATTGTGATGGATTGGTGACATTCATGAATCCTGTGGCGGCACGGCTGACGGGTTGGCAACAGCAAGAGGCGCTGGGTAAGCATGTGAATATGGTTGTCGATCTTGTGCAGGCGTCAGACCAAGAAGCGATCAAAAATCCAGCAATTCGGCGTTGCTGATTTAAAGTATGAATTAGCCTCACGCAAAGGCAAGGCAGTGCGTTGGACGGGTTCCCCGGCTTGAAGCAACTGCCGCGCAAAGGCGCAAAGAATCGTTGTTTACAGCACCATTCTCGGGTAGACCACAATATAACCGTAGGGGCGCGGTTTCCGCGCCCTTACAATGTGGTCAATTCAATTGAAAACTGCTGTAATCATCTCGAAAAATGTCAATTCATACTCCGATTAAGCAACGCCAGCAATTCAGGCAATGCGATTGGGCTATCCGGTGAGTCGCCCGGAGGGTTGCCTGCTGTGTGCCAAAGACGGTTCACAGAAGTGGGTGGGCGATACGGCAGCCCCAATCAAAAACAACAATGGCGAAATTATTGGCAGTGTTCTGGTTTTTCATGATATTGCTTCGTGCCAGAGAGCGCAAGCAGAATTACAGCAGATCAACTCAGATCTTGCACCACTGTCTTGTTGCGAAAATCAAATCCCAAAAGGCTTATGATTACGTAGGGTGGGCACTGCCTACCAGCCCTCCCTATCGAAGGTGCAAGATGTCACTCAACCAAACTCACCGAACAGTTTCAGTTGAGTTTAATCTCCCAACTCCAGGAGCGATCTGCTCAGTTATAGCAGGCGATCGCCTTATACCCATCTCATGAGTCACGTGAACACCTCTCTCTCCCTTGTCCCCCTTGTCCCTGTTGTTCATAAATCAAGTAGGACTGCTATATGTGACACTATTGGGTGCGCAATGTTGTCTCTATCAAAGTGTTGATTTAATTGTTGATTTACTTTATTTATTCTCTATAAAATGACAGATTTAATTATTGATTTATTTTGTGATCATGAATACAAGGTAAAATGTACGATAGCGTACTTAACCTAAAAGTAGCAAAGCCGCAACCAGCCGCTACGCCAAGATTGAAACTTTTTGTATGTAAGGCTTCCAGACATTTTTGTTTTGCTTTCAAATGAGCTTTACGCCTGCTGCATTTTATTTCTAAAGACTTTGCTGGACCATAGACGTTAAATGGCAGATGGTTACACCTTCGCTAATTTTAAGCCTGTGTTACATTCTTCACCATCATTTATAAACAAGCATTTTCAACTTTGTACTGTTGAATTTGCCACATATTTTCATGAGAAATCGTTGATTGTTTAACAATCATTCGTTTTTGCTCGTTTTTTAGGAAAGGTTTTTATCTTGCTTAAAAAGCAATACGAATCCTCGTCAACTAAGGTCAATTAGAGGTAAACATGTCCTACAACTTAATTAACTTAACATTACCAATTGTAGTTAAAGAAATTAAAAATGCCTTAGATGATTTTCCTGAATATCCTTATCAAGTAGCCTTTTCTCTTCCTGAATTGCGGCAAAAGCTAATTGCCCATGTCCTCAGTCACATTCCCAATCGCTATACAGTCGAGGGGGTGTACTCACCACCCACAGACCCTCTATACCCTTCTTCTTTAGAGCAGCGGTTGTACATGGAAACAGTGATTCGCGGGAGTATACTTCATCTCCTTCGCGAGAATGCCGACCTACTGAGTCGCCACATTCCTCAAATACAGAACTCAGACTGTCACAATAATTCGTAATTCGTAATTACCCCACGCATGAATGCGATCGCAAGAGATCAGGATGCAATGCATTTTTTCTTTTCCATAAATGAATTTAGTTGCTAGTAGCCTCAATTACGAATTACCGAAGAAAGGCAGAGGGCATTCGTCAGAAGGCAGAAGGGAAGAGATCTAAGGATGTGCCCGATGCCACTGGGTCTAAAGCCCCTAACTTTAGTTATGAAAAATAAAGAAAATATGTATTTCGAGATGCGTAGCGCTCTTAAATACTGCGTCCTTGGTAAATCCCCTGAATTTATTTATGGGGATTCCTTCTGACGAATGCCTTCGTACTTCTGCCTTCTTAACACTTTTTTTCTTCTGTGGTTTCTGACCAAAGCCGGGTGGGTCACTTGAAGGTGGTGATGATGAGTTGTTTGATGTACGGTTAATTTTCGCGCTTTTGCTGTTGATGAACAGTCTGTAATTCTGTGACATGTGTTTCAAGCTTATCAATTCGCTGCCCCATATCCTCTACCAGTTTTTTGACACTGAAAGAGCGTTTTTTCCCAATCTTCTTGAGATAACTGGTGTAAGTAGGATGGGCGCTCTTGTTCCATAAAATTTACATTACCAGATTCTGGTCGTGTTTTTTTACAAGCGCTCT
>CAZZYE010000436.1:0-6621 GCA_964658145.1 uncultured Stigonema sp. | reverse complement strand
GCGAACACTCTTCCCTTTGTTTTACCTCCTATTTTCCTTAACCGAGCAGTATTGCTGTCCGTCTAGGTCGATGCTTTGTGGATAGATACCAAGGCGGTTACATTCTCGACTGAAGGCAGCAATAGTACGGAAGTGAGCCAGGAAGAACTTCGACTTCCTCCGTTGGCTAAGCAGTTCGTCGAGATCGTTGGGGATAGGTGGTCCGTTTGTTTGAGGTCGGCGTTGTGCAGCAACCCGAATTCGCGATTGTTAATCAACTCGTGTTCTTGATGTTCCTGTAATGCCTCGATAGTCAGTCGCAATTGTTGCTTGGTCAGTTACAGTTGGTAACTATTCTTTATTTACTGTTTTAAATATTTTAACGATCTGCTAAACTGTCTTAAATGTCTTAACTGTCTAATTATTTAGTTCGATTAACTGTCTTAAATGTCTTAACTGTCCACCTGATGAATTAATTAAATGTCTCAACTCCTATTGTGGTCTATTGAAAAAGCTGATAAGGTCTTATAGACAACTGTTATGGTTTTTTTTGTAGACAAAGCAAAGATGATACTTGGCTGAGAGTGCATGATAAACTTTACTGGTGGGTTCGAGTTGCTGCAGTAGTTGATAGTCAATCACTATATATTCATGAAGAATTTTGCGTCATGAAAGTTTCGCTAAAAAGCCACTTACTTTATTTAAGTAGGCACAGCGAAAAGCGGATTATTTGAAACAATTTCACAACATTATTTTAGCAAGAGTAGCTTGTGAATTTTTTGACGACAAGAGTCAATTCACCGTTTCAAAGATTAACCACAAATGTCAAATTAAAACGACTTAAATCAAGACAATGAGCTTAAACTGATAGGTTGAAATGGACAATGACTTCAAGAAAGCAACCTTTTGAGTTGCCGAGTTTTTATGTACCTTGGCCGGCACGGCTGAACCCAAACTTGGAAGCGGCACGGGTACATTCTAAAGCTTGGGCTTATGAAATGGGAATTTTGGGTGCGCCAGAGGGATCAGAAGATTATGGGATTTGGGATGAGCGCAAGTTTGATGCCCATGACTATGCATTATTGTGTTCCTACACCCATCCAGATGCCGATGAACCTATACTCAATCTGGTAACTGACTGGTATGTTTGGGTATTTTTCTTCGACGATCACTTCCTTGAGCTTTACAAACGTAGCCAAGATATGGCCGGGGCTAAGAAGTACCTCAATGGACTGCCAGGGTTTATGCCTGTGCAGCCCCAAGAAACGCCGCCAGAACCGACTAATGCCGTAGAACGGGGTTTAGTAGATCTCTGGGCGCGCACCATCCCTAATGCCTCCCAAGACTGGGTAATCCGGTTTTCTGAGAGTACCATCAATCTTCTTCAAGAATCTCTCTGGGAACTCGCCAATATCAGCCAGGATCGAGTCGCTAACCCCATTGAGTACATTGAGATGCGCCGTAAGGTGGGGGGAGCGCCTTGGTCAGCTAACTTAGTAGAACACGCGGTTGGGGCAGAAATTCCCGCTGCGATCGCCCCCACTCGACCAATGCGTGTCCTCAAAGACACCTTTTCTGACGGGGTTCATCTGCGAAATGACATCTTCTCCTACCAAAGAGAAGTGGAAGAAGAAGGGGAAAATGCTAACTGTATCCTGGTCTTGGAACGATTCCTCAATGTGAGTACCCAGGAAGCGGCCAACCTCACTAACGACTTACTCACTTCTCGGGTGCAACAGTTCGAGAACACCTTTGTCACTGAGCTTCCTTCCTTGTTCGAGGAATATAGTCTGCGTCCCGATGAGCGTCTGAAAGTCATCCTATATGCCAAAGGACTTCAGGACTGGCAGTCGGGGGGTCATGAGTGGCACATGAGATCGAGCCGCTACATGAACCAGACATCAGACAAATCTTCAATCTTCAGCTGGGTTTTAGGCGGTCCCACTGGATTAGGCACATCGGCGGCTCGTCTGGGAGCTTTATACGATAGTTTGGGACTGAAACGGTTCAAAAGCTTCACACATATCCCCTATCAGCCTGTAGGTCCAGTCACCCTACCTCAGTTTTATATGCCCTTCTCCACCAGCTTGAATCCTCACCTAGAGGAGGCGAGGCGACATTCTAAGGAATGGGCACGTCAAATGGGGATGCTGGACGTATTGCCAGGGATGCCAAGTATTTACATCTGGGATGACCACAAATTCGATGTGGCTGACGTGGCGTTATGCGGTGCGTATATTCATCCTAATGGATCTAGCCCTGAGTTGAATATCACAGCTTGTTGGCTCGTTTGGGGAACCTATGCCGATGACTACTTTCCGGCATTGTATGGTCATAGCCGAAATATGGCAGGAGCAAAAGTCTTTAACGCTCGGTTATCGGCCTTTATGCCCCTTGATGGAGATCCCATGGACGAAGCAACCAACCCAGTAGAACGGGGTTTAGCAGATATTTGGGCGCGGACGGCTCGTCCGATGACCGCTCATGCTCGTCGCCAGTTTCGTCAGGCGATCGAAGATATGACCGAAAGTTGGCTATGGGAACTGGCGAACCAGATGCAAAATCGCATTCCCGACCCCATAGACTATGTGGAGATGCGCCGTAAGACCTTTGGTTCTGACCTAACCATGAGCCTATCTCGACTGTTCCAAGGGGACGAGATTCCACCAGAGATCTTCCGCACCCGAACCATGCAGGGAATTGATAATTCAGCCGCCGACTTCGCCTGTTTGACGAACGATATTTTTTCTTACCAGAAAGAAATCGAATTTGAGGGCGAGATTAATAACGGTGTGCTGGCGGTTCAGAATTTCCTTAATTGTGATATTCCTCACGCCGTCGCCATTGTTAACGATTTGATGACCTCTCGTGCCCTTCAGTTTGAACATATTGTTGCGACTGAACTCCCTATCTTGTGCGACGATTTCAACCTGAGTACCAGTGCCCGTGAAAAACTGTACGGATACGTCAAGAAACTGGAACACTGGATGTGCGGCGTACTCAAGTGGCATCGGGCGGTAGACCGCTATAAGGAATTTGAATTGCGGAATAACTCGACACAAAAGCGGTTACTCCAAGGTCCCATAGGATTAGGCACTGCGGCAACTCGGATCAGACCAAGTGTCAATCAGGAAACAACTCAAAGCAATGTTCAGCCAGTGGTGCAGAACTTACTGAGTGGTCCAACAGGGTTAGGGACTTCAGCTACCAAAATCGGATCGCTCTTAGGAAGGAAAGGTTAGCTCAACTCAATCTGAGTCCCTATTCCGACCAATCAAATAACTTGTCAACAAACATTACCAATGGAGATTAATCATGACTGATGCAGCAATTACTCCCCTAGAAAATCAAATTGAGCAACAGCAATTGAGTTTGCAGACCGAAGCGGCGCGTAATCTAGCAACAACCACTAAAACCCAGCCCCAGATGCAGGGAATTACCTCACGGTGGCTTTTAAAACTGCTGCCTTGGGTAGAAGCAGTGGGTGGTAGCTATCGAGTCAACCGCCGCTTAACCTATGCCGTTGACGATGGACGGCTCAGCTTTACCAGTACAGGGTCTCAAATACAGGTCATTCCTCAAGAACTCACTGAGTTACCTTTGTTGCGGCGATTTGAAGATGTCGAGGTCTTAAACGCCTTGGCTAGTCGATTTGTACAACAACAATTTTCTCCGGGTGATGTGATCATCCGAGCAGGTCAAAACGTCGATCAAGTATTGCTGATTGCCCATGGTAAAGTAAACAAAATTGGCCCAGGCAAGTATGACGATCAAGTTGTTTTGGCTGTATTAGCCGATGGCGACTATTTTGGTGCCCAAGCATTAGTCGAATCCCGGGATACTTGGGATGTCACCCTCACTGCCATTACCCGTTGCACCATCTTGTCTCTGTCTCGAGCAGCCTTTGAAAGCCTGGTTAACCAATCTGAGGCGTTACAAGCGCAAGTGGATCAATTCAGGGCAAGATTGAGCCAACCCCAAAACCGCTATGGGGAAGCCTCGATCGAGATTTCATCAGGTCATGAGGAGGAGGAAGTATTACCAGGGACTTTTGCAGATTATGAACTCAATCCACGGGAATATGAGTTAAGCGTCGCTCAAACCATTTTGCAGATCAATACACGGGTTGCTGACCTCTACAACGAACCCATGAACCAGACTGAGGAACAATTACGCCTCACCATCGAAGCATTACGGGAACGCCAAGAATCCGAAATGGTTAACAATCCTGACTTCGGACTGCTACACAACGCTGACCTCAAACAACGCATCTTTACCCGCAGTGGCCCACCTACTCCCGACGATCTCGATGAATTGATCTCCATTGTTTGGAAAGAACCAAGCTTTTTCCTCGCTCATCCCCGCACTATTGCTGCTTTTGGTCGGGAATGTAACCGCCTTGGACTCTATCCCGATCCTATTCCTATGGGTAACAGTGCCATTCCAAGTTGGCGTGGTATTCCCATCTATCCTTGTAATAAGATTCCCGTTACGAAAGAGCGTACTAGCTCTATCATGTTAATGCGTGTGGGAGCAACCAACCAGGGTGTTATTGGTCTGCACAAAACGAATATTCCCGATCAATATCAGCCTAGTTTGTCTGTCCGCTTCATGGGTATTAACGAAAAGGCCGTTATTTCTTACCTGGTTAGCGCTTACTACTCTGTCGCCGTTCTCGTTCCTGATGCACTAGGCATCCTTGAAGATGTAGAAATTGGTCTCTAAGTAGTCGGACATCCTCTTTAGAATGGGGGCGAACGACCGTTCGTCCCTACCCCCAATGCTCTCTCTTAGGAGCATCCCACAGGCGATCGCCACTCCTTATGGATGGAAGAAACTCCACTCCTGACTCCCGTACAGACGTTCCGGCGGAACGTCTCTTCCTGACTCCTGACAACCTGTGTTTCTTGAAAGAGTAAATTTAGTCGCATGAAACGTTAACGTTATGACAGATGTTTTGATTAGACCAGATTTAGACCAAGAAAACGGGCAACCCCAGATGAGCTTAAGCACGAAAGGGGCGCGGAATTTAGCCACAAACACGACAACTCTGCCCCAGATGCAGGGCATTACCCCCAGGTGGTTGTTACAGATGTTACCTTGGGTACAAATCAGGGGTAGAGCCTATCGGGTTAACCGTCGCTTGACCTATGATGTTGGTAATGGACGGGTTAGCTTTACCAATACAGGAACTCAGGTGCGGGTTATTCCCCAAGCACTTTGTGAACTACCTTTACTGCGTGGGTTTGAGGATATTGAGGTACTCAACGCCTTGGCAGACCGCTTTGTGCAACAAGAATTTGCTCCGGGTGAGGTCATTGTACAGGAAGGTCAACCAGCCGACCGGGTGTTATTAATTGCTCATGGTAAAGTTAATCAGCTTAAGGCAGGAAAGTATGAAGCGGAAGCTTTACGGGATATCTTAGCTGGCGGCAATTGTTTTGGTGGGGAAGCTATAGTTCTATCTCAGGACATTTGGGAAGTTAGCCTGAAAGCGCTTACTCGTTGTATAGTGTTGACCTTACCAGTACAGGCGTTTCGAGAGTTACTGAACCAGTCTGAGGCATTGCAGACTCAGGTCGATCGCTTTAGAGCGATATTGAGCAAACCCCAGGATAGGTATAATCAAGCGGAAATCGCCACGATCGCAGGTCATAGTCAGGAAACTGAGTTACCCAGGACCTTTGTTAATTACGACTTGACTCCACGGGAGTATGAGTTAAGCGTCGCTCAAACCATTTTACGGGTGAATACGCGAGTTGGTGACCTCTACAACGAACCCAGGAACCAGACGGAGCAACAATTACGGCTGACTATTGAAGCGTTGCGGGAACGGCAAGAATACGAAATGCTGAATAATCCTAATTTCGGGTTGTTGCACAATGCCCATCTCAAGCAACGCATCTTTACCCGCAGTGGCCCACCCACTCCTGACGATCTTGATGAATTGCTCTCAAGGCGGCGCAAATCCCATTTTTTCCTCGCTCACCCTCGTGCGATCGCGGCTTTTAGTCGGGAATGTAACCGTCGTGGACTCTATTCCCCAAGCAGGGAGATTAACGGAAAGATTGTACCTGCTTGGCGCAATTATCCAATTTTTCCTTGTGACAAAATTCCTGTCACCAAGGAGGGTACTAGCTCTATTTTGGTATTGCGTGTCGGAGAAGAAAACCAAGGGGTGATAGGTTTACATAAAACAGGTATCCCTGATGAATACCAACCCAGTCTGTCTGTGCGGCTTTTGGGTATCAATGACAAGGCGATCACTTCCTATTTAGTAAGTGTTTACTACTCCGCAGCCATACTTATCCCTGACGCACTTGGCATTCTCGAAGATGTAGAAGTCGGGCGCTTTTGATGCAACGCCTTTACCTAGGGCTTGCTGAAAAACTCAATAAAAAGCCATAGAAAGATTAGTAAGTTATTCAAGCAAGGGTCATAGATAAATTTGTATTATCTAGGGTCAGCAAAAATATAATTTTCACTAATCAAAGACTGTAAAAAAGGCGCAGTTTTGAAAAATTGACATAAAAAAGCATAAAAAAGCCGTGACAGATGCGTAGATAGATTCATTACTAAAAAAGTAATAACCCAAGTTGCGGGTTATCAAGTACAAACTTACTATTGAATGCGATCGTACAC
>CAZZYE010000435.1:0-6624 GCA_964658145.1 uncultured Stigonema sp. | reverse complement strand
AGGGGGGTTAGTTCTGATCTTCCAAGGATGAACATGGTTAACCGAACCGTATTGTGAGTTGTCCTACTTCATTCTTCCCAGTTTTAAAAGCTAACTAACACACTGCTAAAATTTGATCCGCAGTTGCCCAGCCAAGGAGTTACCACCGTAGCCGCTTCCCCCTGTCTCATGGGAACGGACATTAGTAAAGGTATAACCAAGGTCTGCCTCTAGATTTGGTGACAGTTTCACCGTACAGCGAGTTTGATAGCCATTGGCGTTGTCGAATTTTCCTTTAAGTCGCTGTTCTCCTAAATTGGCAGACAGCCGACAGCGTAAGAATTTAAAAACATTTCCTTCCCAACCCAACTCAGCGTTGTAAACGAGAAAATCTGGTGGGGAGAAGTAGCCACTCTTGCGTTCCAGATCGCGATCGTAGTTCCAGGTGAACACATTAGCAGCCACCGAAAACTGTCCCAACTTGCGCTCTAGTCTGCTAAAAGACTGCATCTCGGAATTACCATCGTTGTAGTTGCCCAAACGCAATGACGAAAACAAGCTGGTATCACGGTTAATCTGCCAGTATAAATCAGGTCCAAATCGCCAAGCAGTAATTTGATGGTCTAGAGTGCGGGCATTGGACTTATACGGTCCCTGTTCTAAGTTAGCTGACAGCGTTAGACCTGAGAGTAATTGACCTGCTGGCGAAACTTTTGGCGGCAAAATTGAACCCTCCACTTTAGCATTGAGATTGATAGCTGTAGGTAGACGGTCAAAAAAATCTACTCCTGCTGCGGTTTGCAGTGTCACACGATCAACTTTTCCCACCCATCCAATTTGAAGGGGAATGTTGGTAATTGATTGAACACCGCGTTGCTTAAAGTAATCAAAACCCGTCTTGAAAGTTATTTTATTGCCATTACGTAAATGAAACTGCGCTGTTGGTTCAATGAATAAATTTTCCAGACCATAGTTATCTGTATCATAGTGAAAGTTTGTGTGGATACTTTCTAAAACAGCGATCGGCGTAACTGGTTCCGTAGATGTTCGCGGTGGGTTTGAATTCTTTGGGGGTATGGGTGGTGGCGGTGGTGGTGGTGGAAGTATCCGCAGACTAGGATTGAAGTTTTCGGGCGCAGCAATCAAAAAAGGTTTTGGTTCTAGACGATATCTGAATTGTTCTTTGTCAAGGTTTTCCAGATTATGAATAAAGATGACTTGTTCGAGCAATTCTGAAGGTGACCAATTCTCATCTAGTTGAGCAGAAGTAGAAGACTCTGTTGCAGCCTGTAACTTAGCTCCACATATCGTCCAAATAACTATGCTCCACAACAGTACCCGTTGGAGCTGCTGACACCCTAAAAGAAACTTGGTGTACAAATGCCAAGAGACAGAAATATCACATCTAAAATTGTCTGTCATCGGTAGATACTACAGTTTAATCTGAAAAATCTGTTCTCTGTGCTCTCTCTCTTGGAAAGTTCTGATGCCTGCGGCAAGCCGCTGTCGCGTATACGGAGGAAGCCCTTTGGGTTCGCAGTCGCCTAGGTCGGGCTAACCCTCCTGCAGCGCTGTCTCACCTCCGCTCAGACTTTCCGCTGCGCCTCTGCGGTTAATAAATTATTTTTAAAACCGCAGAGGCGCAGAGAAGCCAGCGCGCATTATGAGTGTTAGCCCGACCTAGGCGACTGGCGTGAAGCAGAGAAAAAAAGATGAGGAATTACCTCAAAATTTTCTCAGCCACCTTAACAGGGCTAGGCTTATAATGCCCAACATATTGGTATTAATATCTACTGCTGCCAAAAATTAAATATGATTTCTATATTACACTAATTTACGTAAATTCACGTGCTGTGAAGCAGGCTCAATCGTCAAAGGGGAAAAGTTTTGAGTGAAATTACGCTAACGCTTTGAGGCAAACAACTGTCATTAATTGAATAAGTTTATTTACCTCAAATGACGACTTCAGCCGTGGATAAAAATCAAGGATGAAAGCACCACTACCTGATAACGAAGCACAGAGAATCGAGACTCTTTTGGAGTATAAAATCCTTGACACTCCGCCTGAAGTTGCCTTTGATGACCTCACCCGTTTAGCATCGTATATTTGTGGGACTCCTGTTGCCTTAATCAGCTTAGTTGATGCAAATCGTCAGTGGTTTAAGTCCTCAGTCGGTTTAGAGGCGCTAGAAACACCCCGTGATGTTGCGTTCTGCTCCCATGCCATCCTCCAACCTGAGGTTTTTATTGTTCCTGATGCTACAACTGACGAAAGGTTTGCCACAAACCCATTGGTCACATCTGACCCAAATATCCGGTTTTATGCTGGTGTCCCACTGACTAACCCTGAGGGATACGCACTAGGAACGCTGTGCGTGATTGACAATGTACCACGAGAACTTACTCCGGAACAGGTGGAAGCATTACGAACTCTAGGTCGCCAAGTCATTAAGCAAATGGAACTACGACGTAACTTAGCAAGTTTGGTACTTGCAACCAATGAGCGCAAACACGCGCATAAGGTACGTCGGCAATTCTTCAAAAAGGTTGCTGGAGGGTTTGGGCTGGCGTCAGCAATTTTAGTCCTCATTGGCGCAATTTCGTATCAAAATACAGGAGTATTAATTAATACTAATGATTACATTAAAAAAACCCAAGAAAAAATTAACAGACTCGAACAACTGCTATCCGAGGTAAAGGATGCTGAGACTGGACAACGTGGTTACATCCTCACTAGAGAAAAGCGTTATCTAAGACCGTATCAAAAAGCACTCGTGAACGTCACTGAAGAAATTGAAGAACTGAAAAATTTAACAGCAGATCAACCCAATCAACACAAGCAGCTCCTCACCCTTGAATCCTTAATAGCAGCAAAACAGGCAGAACTCAAGCAGACTATCGACTTGCGCCAGAACCTCGGATTTGCGGCGGCGTTGCAGGTGGTTCGGACAAATAAGGGACAGAACCTTATGGATGAAATCCGCAAAATCATTACTGATCTGGAGAATCAGGAAAAGGAGCGACTTGTGCAGCAGTCACAAGCAGCAAAAGTCAGTGCACGCAACTCGCTTCTGACACTGGCGATCGCCATCTGCCTGAGTTTTGTTATTCTCGCTGTGGTTTACTACCTCATCTATCGTGAGGTGATTGAGCGCAAGCGGACAGAGGAATCACTAAACAAAGAACGCAACTTTATCTCAGCAGTGGTTGATACAGTCAGTGCCTTAGTAGTGGTTTTAGATCCGCAAGGGCAAATCGTCCGCTTCAACCAAGCCTGTGAGCAAACAACGGGTTACTCATTTGATGAGGTGAGAGGTAGGCATTTCTGGAACCTGTTTTTGATTCCTGAAGAGGTTGAGCCGATCAAAGCAGTTTTCTCTCAGCTACGAACTAGTTCTAGTCAAATCCTGAACGAGTACGAAAACTACTGGGTCACGAAGGATGGGAGTCGGCGGCTAATTGCATGGTCTAACACCGTCCTTCAAGACCATGAGGGGTCGGTAGAATACGTTATCAGCACAGGCATTGACATTACGGATCGCAAACGGGATCAACAGCATCTAACTGCCCAATATGCCGTAACCAGTGTGTTAGCAGAATCTAATACAATTGGCGAAGCCACTCCCCAAATTATCCAAGGAATTTGCGCGAGTTTGGGATGGGATTTGGGTGAAATTTGGGTAGTGGATCAGCAAGCAAATGTTTTGCGCTGTCTTGACATTTGGGCTAAACCATCCCTTGAACTAGAAGAGTTTATAGAAATATCCCAGCAAACGACTTTTGCACCAAGAGTTGGACTACCTGGTCATGTATGGAGTAGTGATGAACCTGTTTGGCTCATTGATGTCGCCCACGATCTCAACTTCCACCGCAAACATATCGCCAATAGCGCTGGATTGCACACAGCTTTTGGTTTTCCGGTTCATAGTGGTAACAAAACCCTTGGTGTCATGACTTTCTTCAACCGGGAGATTCAGGAAATTGATACAGACTTGCTGATGATTATGACCTCTATTGGTAACCAAGTGGGTCAGTTTATCGAGCGCAAGCAGGCAAAGGAGGAACTCCATCGCCAGAACTTGCGAAGTCATCTGTTTACCGAAATCACCCTCAAGGTGAGGCAATCTTTAAAAATCGAAGAGATTCTCCAAACCACAGTGACAGAGGTGCAAAAGATTCTCAACTGGGATCGAGTGTTAATCTATCAGCTTTTGCCGGAAGAATCGGGAAGTGTCGTCACAGAGGCAGTTGTTGCTGGTTGTCCTGCTATCAAAGGGCAAAGCATAACTGAACCCTACTTCCGAGCAGAATACTTACAGCAGTACTGTTTACAGGAGTACCGTCAAGGAGGGATTCCGGCTCAAGCTGACTTGGATTTAGCTGAAATCCAATCAACTCATGTGGAATTACTGCAACAGTTCGGGGTGAAGGCTTATTTAGTCGTGCCCATTCTTGTAAAAGAAGAACTTTGCGGTTTGCTGATTGTCCACGAATGTACTAGTTCACGCCAATGGTCCAGCTTTGAAACTCATCTTTTGCGGCAACTAGCTGACCAAGTAGGCGTTGCTATAGCCCAAGCCCAATTGCTAGAAGCAGAAACTCGTCAGCGACAAGAACTGGAAGTCGCCCGTCGTGAAGCCGAGTTAGCAAATCAAGCCAAAAGTGCCTTTTTAGCAAACATGAGTCATGAAATCCGCACTCCGATGAATGCTGTGTTGGGAATGACTGGACTCATGTTAGAAACGGAACTAACTGCGGAGCAGAAAGATTTTGTAGAAACAATTCGTATTAGTGGAGACGCCCTCTTAACCCTGATCAACGAGATTTTGGATATATCCAAACTTGAGGCTGGGGAGATGGCTGTAGAAACTTTAGATTTTGACCTGTCCACCTGTGTGGAAGAGGTGTTGGAATTACTGGCTCCCCAAGCCCATAATAAGGGATTAGAAATTGCGGCGTTGATCTATCGCAACGTCCCTATCCACCTTCAAGGGGATGCAAGTCGCCTACGGCAAATTCTGATGAACTTAATAGGCAACGCTATCAAGTTCACTAGTGCTGGAGAAGTGGTGGTGCGAGCAGAATTGCGATCGCAAACTCCAACTACAGCCACAATTCTCTTTGCCGTCACAGATACTGGTATTGGCATTACCCCTGAAGATCAAGACAAACTCTTTACTCCGTTTAGCCAAGTAGATGCTTCTACCACCCGCAAGTATGGCGGTACGGGTTTGGGCTTAGCCATCTGCAAGCAGCTCGTGACTTTGATGGGAGGAGAAATTGGGGTGGAAAGTCATCAGGGGCAAGGATCTAAATTTTGGTTTGAAATTCCTTTCGCTCTTTCACTCCAACCTGTTTACTCAACACAGGATTGTGGGCTTCTGAGCAATCGGCGCGTCTTAGTAGTCGATGACAACGCCACCAATCGCAAAATTGTCCATCATCAAGCTAGCCGTTGGGGAATGCAGGTGGATGAGGCTGCTGATGCTGCCTGTGCCCTCAAAGCTATTCAGAACGCTACCTCACAGAAGATGCCTTATGATGTCGTCTTAGTTGATATGCAAATGCCTTATACAGATGGCATGACTCTGGGAGAACAAATTAAGGCAAATTCTGCTATTGCTGATATACCTTTGATTATGCTTACCTCTACTAATCAACGGGATGAAGTGCAACAGGCACTACGAATCGGATTTGCCGCTTATCTGGTCAAGCCTGTTAAGCCATCCCGTCTATTCGATACCATTATGACTATACTGGGAACCCAATTTGAACCGCAAGAAAACAGCAATGGAGATCTTGTGCGCTTGTACAGGGGAGAGTTAGAACAACTTTCTCTTGAGCCTTCTCTTCCTTCTACTAAATTCCCGATAAGAATTCTACTAGCAGAGGATAATTTGGTGAATCAGAAAGTAGCTCTGAAGCAGCTCAAAACCTTGGGCTACGAAGCCGATGTCGCCGGCAATGGCAAAGAGGTTTTGCAGATGTTGGAAAAAATTCCTTACGACTTGATTCTTATGGACTGCCAAATGCCGATTCTTGACGGTTTTGAAACCACAAGAGAAATTCATCGTTGGCAAGAAAGCTCCTTTGCTAGTCGTCGTCGCCCTGTAGTAGTTGCTATGACGGCTAACGCCATGAAAGAAGACCGACAAATGTGTCTAGATGCAGGCATGGATGACTATCTGAGTAAGCCAGTGTTGAAAGAAAAATTGGCTCTGGCAATCGAACATTGGGCAAGCGTGATCTTCAAGAGACAGGAGGCAATTGTGTCTCCACAAATTTCTCCTACAGAAGTTGGTTCAGATGACGTCCCGATTGATTGGGAACACTTGCACCAGCTTTCGGAATCCAACACAGAATTTGAATTGGAACTATTACAAATGTTCGTTGAAGATGCCCAGTCTCATTTAGAAGTAACCAAAGCGGCGATCGCTAGTAATGACTTTCACCTTTTTGCGCAAGAAGCTCATCACCTTAAAGGTTCTAGCGCCAATGTCGGAGCCACAACCATGTACTTAGCTGCAGAACAACTAGAACAATTGGCTCGCACTCAAGAGCGCAGAGGTGCTACTAACTTAATCTTGGAGTTAGAACAGTCTGTTAATCGCCTGAAAGCCTTTTTAATTCGTAATTCTTAAAAGG
>CAZZYE010000434.1:0-6632 GCA_964658145.1 uncultured Stigonema sp. | reverse complement strand
CCATTTTTCTTGCTTTTGATATGCTTTTCACGCCCTTTTTCTCATTTTTTGAGTCCAAATGCAAATATAAGGCTTTCCATTCTTTGCGATCGCCTGCTCTGCGCTCTACCACCGTAATATCACTGTTAACACAGTAATATAAATAGCTTCGTATTACTTAAGTTCATTCTCGCTTCTGTTGTCGCTTTCTTACACTCCTATTTGTGCATTAATGGTTTTTGCTGAGAGGTGCAAGATATAAGATCAGCAACAATTAACCCGTCAAGGCTCACAGTTGCTTCTTTTTCGATCTCAAACACTCGTGAAGAATTGTTACCACTCACCGTCACCAAATCTCCGCCCGTTAACGTGTCCCGTGGGGCGATGATGTTCAAGTTATGAGTGAGGTCTAGTTCACCCAAGTTTAAGGTAATGGTCTGTGCATTGGAAAACAGCGAACGGTCAAAAACAATTAAGTCTTCACCTGTGTCACCATTTGCCTGATTGATCGCATCCCTCAAGGTGGTCACACCTGAGTTTAGGTCATCTACACCATCGGCAATACTGTTCACTGTAATGATGGTACTGGGGTTTACGTTTAACGCACCAGTATTGAGTAAATCTTGGACATTATCCCCAAATACAGGTGTTAGGGGCGAGTTTGTAGTCAAGGTAGGAGATGATAAATCCATATATTTAAGTAAAGTAATGTTCGTCAGTGACAATGTATACTAAAGCTCTGATGAGAAAAACTCTACAATTTAAAAGTTATTAGATTGTTATTATCTGGTTAAATATAGATTATCTGAGGATTTTACCCCAATAGGGGAGAAAGTAGCGAAGCTGCTACGAGCCGCCATGCAAAGGCTGAAAACGCTACCCAGAGAGAGTTTCAGAAAAATTTTTCAACTTTTACCCTAAAATGAGATTTTGACTGACCGGATACACACTTAAAGCTGTACCATTTAAACCTCACTGATTTTTACAGCCTGAAACTCTTGTGGCTACGTGACAAAATGCTGTGCCAAATAGCCTAGACTTCAACTGTTACTGCAAAAACAAGTTTTTTTGGGGATTTTCGTGTCAACAAACCATTTGATTTTTGTAACCGTTTCGTAGCAATGCTTTCAGACAGTACATGGTGGCTCATGTCACATTTTGAACAAAATTTGTACAAACTTAAGACACAAGCTAAACAGAGTTACTTTAATTACAGTTCATGATTAATACAGATTAGCTCATGAACTGGAATCAATCATGAAATACACTAAACAATCAACCACTTTTCTACTTGTCTTCTCTACGGTTCTTTGCCTAACGACAATTTCTGGTGGAATGTCACTCTGGTTAGCTTTCCAACCCCAACTCTCAAAATATCAAGTTGGTATCCTAGAAGACAGCAGGATAACTTGGCAAATGGGGATCGGATGTATATTTGGTTTATTAAGTAACAATGCGACTCAACTGCTAGCTTCAAAGAAAAATTTCAGTAGTGAAGAAGAATAATAATAGTTTAGCTTCCGTTTGCAAACAAGCTATTTTTCGTCTTAATACCTAATTTCTAATTTGGCGCACATAGTATGAGTGACAACCCAGTAAGACGGGCTAAACAATCAATTTCAGCTACTCCAGAAGGACTTGAACGAGCGCAAAAAGCCTTACAACAAGTCTGCAAAGGAAAGAAGACACTACTAGCAGATTTTGCATATATATCGCGTACTGTTGTTCAGAAATTTTTTGCGGGTATACCTATTGGTATAGAAAGCTTTCAGGCTATTTGCCAATCGTTAAAGCTTGACTGGCAACAAGTTGCTGGCTTATCTTCAGATCAACAAAATGAAGACTTAGAAATTGATCAACTTGTCCAAGAAGTGCGCTACCATATCCAGCATTACATTCAGCAGCGTTGCGATACTATGCGAGTGTTGGATATGTCTCAACCAATTGGTTTGGATGATATTTATATCAGCGTCAACATTGTAGAAAAAATCACTAGAACTTTGCGATGGGAATTAGACCAACTGCTGCGGGATGTTTCATCTAGGGATTTTGACCGTTTCAATCTAGGTAATGTTCGAGAACAGCGAGTCCCAGGGGTAGAAGCAGTACAAAGATTTTCAAAACTAATAATTTTAGGCAAACCAGGATCTGGAAAAACAACATTCCTTAAACATTTGGCAATGCGGTGTATTTGTGAGCAGAGAAATCTGGTTCCAGTTTTCATTACTCTCAAGGATTTTGCAGAAGCTCCCGAACAGATAGATTTGTTAAACTATATTGCTCGATTAATTGAGCTACCTTCACAAAAAACAGAAGATATTGCATGGCTATTGAAGATTTTGCGAGCAGGTAAAGTCTTTATTTTTTTAGATGGATTAGATGAAATAAAAGATGCTGATAATAGTCGAGTTTTTCAACAAATTCGGACTTTTGCTGCAAGATTCCACAGCAATAAGTTTATAATTACCTGTCGCTTCGCTGCGAAGGAATATACCTTTGAGAACTTCACAGTAGTGGAAATCACAGATTTTGACGATCAGCAAATTACTAATTTTTCTAGAAAATGGTTTAGTAGCAAAAATGACCCGGATAAAGCTAATAAGTTCTTGGATAAACTTAAAAAAGAACAACCTATAAAAGAATTGGCAACAAGCCCAATTTTACTGACATTACTATGTCTAATGTTTGAAGACACGGGCAGCTTTCCGTCTAATCGTTCCGAGCTATATAAAGGTGGTTTAGATGTTTTACTCAAACGCTGGGATGTGACGCGAAACATTGAGCGGGATCAAGCTTATAAAAAGCTTTCACTACAACGTAAAGAAGATTTATTAAGTCAAATAGCTTATTCTAACTTTGAAGCAGGAAATTACTTTTTTAAACAAAAAGAACTTGAACGGCAGATTACCGAATACATTCAAAATTTACTTGATGCCAATACTGACCCCAAAAAGCTGGAATTGGACAGTGAAGCGGTATTGAAGTCGATTGAAGCACAACACGGGCTATTTGTAGAAAGGGCACGGGGAATTTATTCATTCTCGCACCTAACATTTCATGAATATTTTACAGCCAGACATATAGTCGAAAATTGCAATCCGAAGTCAAAGAAAGATGAAATGCTAAATATATTAGTAAATCATCTAATTGAAAAACCTTGGCGAGAAGTTTTTTTATTAACAGTTGGAATGTTAACAACTTCAGATTGTTTGTTGCTTTTAATGAAGGAGCATATTGATCAGCTATTGGCAGGAGATGAAAAATTACAGCAGTTTTTGCAATGGGTAAATGAAAAATCAATTATTTTTTCATTTGGAGATTACAAGCCTGCGGCTATTCGAGCTTGTTATTTCGATTTTGATGTAGCACTAGATCGTGATCGCACACTTGCCTGTCTTCTTGATTTTCCCTTTACTCGTGCTTTTACTTGTACTAGCCTTGTATTTCGTGCCACAAGTCATGAAGTTGTTGAGACGTTTCGTGATGTTACTTTAATTGATGATTTGAGGGACTATCGTACCCTTGAACCTGCTCTTGCTATTGCTTTTGAGCGGGCTATTACTATCAATTCTCTTGAGAGTATAGGGGTTGAACCAAAACTAGTGGAATTGTTAAAACGACTTAAACAAGAATTACCTGAAGCAAATAGTAGTAAGGAAATATTAGAAAGCTGGTGGGAAGAAAAAGGTCAAGCCTGGAGAGATATCTTAATAGATATTCTAGTTCCATATCGAAGCTTAGGCGAAACTTGGCATTTCGATAATTTTACTGAGGAACAGAAGAAGTTACTGGCTCAATACTACTATGCCAATATGTTACTAATAGTATGTTTGAATAGTGATTGCTACGTCAGCCGGAGTGCGCGACAAGAAATCGAAAATACCTTATTTTTACCAGTTTGAACTGGTTATTCATCATTAATTGACTTCAACTTAAAAAGTAGGATTTGGCAGACTAGACCCCTGAGGGGGTGAGACGCAAGCCAAAAAGCTTATTATGTAAGCTTTTGAAGGCACTGCACTTGAAAACAATGGCAGAAGTTGAACAAATTTTGTTAACGCAATTTTTCAACAAAAAATTTATGCCAGTAACAGGCGATCGCTCTAACCAAAAATCCCCCCTCGAAGGTACTGGGGAGTTGATTTGCGGGGTTGGGTGGCAGCAACTCTTCCTGAAACCTATCTCTGCGTTTAAATGTCACAGAAGCTGCGCCTTGGAGAAAAAACATGCGACATAATAGCTCATTTTGTCTATTGTGCAATCGTAAACCCCGCTTGAAGGGCTGTTAAATCTTATCTGGCGGCGATTGCTTCAATGAGAATTCATTTCAAGGGGTCATCGCACGAACGGTTCCAACATGTCGGGTATCAAAATCATTTCCCGAGAGGGAATGTTTTTTGTGAGATTGTAGAAAAATGCATTTTAGCATTCTTTCAAATCAGCGTATAGTTGAGGTTCGGCTAGAGAGTGTCGCAAGAGCATTTTTACAACTAATTTTAGAAACTTTCTGGCAGTGGAATCATCTTTTAATACTGATAGCTCTTTGGCAAAATTTGCTTGACCACCGTGTGCTATGCTACTTCTGTAGGCATAAAGTTTCTTCCAAATAGTACTTTCATCTGTTTTTCCAAAAAACTGAGAGTAATCGAGTTTTGTGCTAAAGCGATGTGATAACAAAGGTATTTTAGTTGTAACTTGTCGCGTTATTGAATCTCCTGTATCAACTGGTTTATGTGTAATTAGGAATTCAATAATAGTAAATAATCCGAGAACATTAAATTTTGAGTAATGAGATAGATGCTTCAGTTCGTCAAGCATTTTAATAGCTTGTTTTATGTTTGGGGAATTAGTAGCATCTAATTGCTGAATTCTATGATATATTAAGCTGATTTCTTGCAAATGCTTATTCTGAATGGATTTAATTAAAGGCGGCAAGGAGTCTTGCATTTCCAAATAAAAATTAAAAATATCTGTTGTTCTGTGTGCATATCCATATGATTTATTTTCTTTTGATAAGAAGAAATATAGTCCCAGATCCAGTTCTATCTCTGCTAAATTAGCGGATAGCACTAAACTATTAAGAATTTTAAACTCTCCTTCAGGAAAAGACAATATATAGTATTTCCAATCATTAGGAGGAAGTGGCTGATACTTAACAGTTTTACAATTCTGTTCATTTTCTTCAATGTAAAAACATTCATAAGGTATTATATTGTGTCGAAAATATTCTGAACGTGCTAGGAGATATTTTCTGATGATTTCAATTTGTTTAGAATTAGCCTTTTGGAAGTAGCAATCTTCAGTAACTTCAAAAGGCAGATTACAGTTCACATCGAGTAAATTCGCCACAAAAGCAAAGCTAGTATCTTCTGACATAGAGTTACTATAGAAATAGTATCTACACAAATATACCAGCGATAATTCCAGGTAGATACTATGACGACAATTAAACTCCGCACCTTCCGCGAGATAAATGCACCAGCGGGGGATGAATAGCATTTTGGTTGGTGACGAATTTTGCCTAGACGAGCTAGATCAATCTCTATCCTCATCCTCAAAGACCAAGTAGATGCGGCTTTCGTTCTGCTTCGGGGGGTCGCTACAGTTAGTCGCTCGAAACGGTTTCTTCCTCAGGCATCGGGTTTACGTAAGCAAACTTCAGAATCCTGACCTATCCATAGAGAGTGGCATCAACGTGCATTACCCCTGCACCCCGCGTGAAAGTTAAGTGAAACTTATCGCCCCGCCGTTGGAGACCGATAAGATTTCATCATGTCCCACGCTCTTGAACGAAAAACCGGGCCTGTTGGCTGGTACGCTGGGAAAGAGCAATTTGCTCATCTAGGCAATGAGATAGCTAAACCGCCACAGTTTATACATCAATACCGTCAGCATCTCAGGCGCTCGCCCCCAAAGCCTTCCCCTTAACCCAATTACTTCATGGTTGCGGATTATTTTCGACAAACGAGGTGCGTTCACCAACGAAAAAAAGCCATTCTAGGGGTGTATTCCACCTAAATGCCCAAACTTGTAATCCGGAATTGAAGACCAAGATTTTGTGGTAATAAATAGATAGGATGCCGTGAAACTAAGGTAGCATATGGAGCCATTGACTGCTGGGGCGATCGCTGTTGGGACTGTAATTGCCACCAAAGCATTAGAAAAAACAGGTGAAAAGGTAGGCGAAGCTTTATGGGACAAGACTGGTCAGTTTCTCGTCACTCTCAACAAACACTCTCCCCATACTGTAGTTGCTATTGAGAAAGCTCCAGAACAACCTCTCGATTATAGTAAAGCTGTATTAGAGGTAGAATCAGCAGCAAAAGAGCATCCTGAAGTAAATCAAGCCTTGGAGGAATTGATAGTCGCAGCACAAGCTAATGGTCAATTTATTCAAAACATTGAAAAAGCGATTAACGCGGCTCAATATCAAAGTATTGACCAAAGGGGTAGTACTTTCAATATTTGACTGAAGCCGCTCGTCGAATCGGGACGGGTAGAAATTTTACCGGAAGAAGTGTGGAATATACCATACCCGCGCAACCCGTTTTTTACAGCGCGTGAAACTGATTTGCAAGAAATGCGGGGTCTTGTCAACTTTTGGTGATGGTTAAGGCAGAAGGCAGCTATGCTGAAGGCAGAAGGCAGCTATG
>CAZZYE010000433.1:5870-6666 GCA_964658145.1 uncultured Stigonema sp. | reverse complement strand
ATTCCCCATTTCTGCCGTTGGGCTTCGTACAACATTAAAGCGGCGGCGATCGCCACATTCAAAGACTCCACCCCAGGACTAAGGGGAATTTTCAGATGCAAATCTGCCATTGTTGCTAACTGGGCTGATAAACCAGCACCTTCATTACCTAGCAAAATTAAACTTGATTTGCTCCAGTCTGCCTGCCAATAAGTTAGAGTTGCACTGGGCGAGGTAGCCACTACTTGCATTCCTGCCTGTTTCGCTGTTTGCACTGTGGTTTTTAAATCAGGACTCACCGCCATTGCTAGGCGGAACCACTGTCCGGCACTTGCACGTAAAACTTTCGGGTTGTCTAAATCTGCACTATCTGCACTCAGCCATAATCCAGATGCTCCAGCAGCTGCAGCAGTCCGAATTATTGTACCAAGATTACCTGGGTCTTGCACTGTTTCCAAAGCCAGCACTAAACCAGTAAAAGGTACTTCTAGTCCGCGATCGCCTCGTTTTGCCGTTGCGACTACGCCATCTGGTTGCACTGTGGTGGCGATCGCATTTAACACCTCCCCACTCACGATTTCTACCCGTTCACATTGAACCACAGCTTTCTGCCATAGTTCAGGATGGGCTGTTTGCCATTCTGGAGTACAACATACATTGACTAGCGGGTATTTCACCGCACAAGCTTCCTCCAACAGATGAGTCCCTTCTAGTAAAAATAACTGCTGCTTGTGTCTCTCCTTAGAGGAGTGTAGTTTGCGAATTTGCTTTACTAGGGGATTTTGTAAACTTGTCAACATCAAAAATTCTGAATTAT
>CAZZYE010000433.1:0-5860 GCA_964658145.1 uncultured Stigonema sp. | reverse complement strand
TTCATAATTCATAATTCAGATGCGGAACCCGGGACTTGAACCCGGAAGCCTTGCGGCACTAGAACCTGAATCTAGCGCGTCTGCCAATTCCGCCAGTTCCGCTTGCATCTTCATTTATCAGCCCTTTCCCATTATTACTTACCTATCTACTTTTGTCAAGAAATGATTGGAAGGAGGGCCCAGAGCATGAGTAGGAGCAGTGTAAATTTTACACGTATAGAGCAATACAGTTGAGTTAGTAGTATTTACTCCCTAAAGATCAGAACTAACCCACGCCCTTCGGGTGACGCTCGTTCCAAGGGAGATCGCAGATCCTGCAGGAGGGTTTCCCTCATATGCGGGCTGTCTCACCAGTCGCCTGGGCGCGGGAAACCCTTCTCATGCGCTTACGCTCCCCTTAAAAAAGGGGGGCTTTTTCCCCCCTTTTTAAGGGGGGTTGGGGGGATCAACGCCTTAACTGAACCGTATTGACGTATAGAGACGTTACGCCGGAACGTCTCTCCGCAAGCCTATTGGGCAAGAGAGTAAATTAATGTTTTTCCCACTGATGATTGATTTTCCCGCATACAGGCGCTATAGTACAAATCTTCCTAGAAATTTTCTAGGACTGGTAGGGTAGGGTTTCGTTTGTTCTCCTGTCTTCCCGTCGAAGCCAAAGTAAATTTATCAATTCCAGATGTAGTGCAATAATAATGTTGAAATATGGGATTTTTCAGGTAGAATCAGAACCAACTTTAACCCTATAAAATTACTCGTTTATTCTGGAGGTAGGCTTATTAATTCTTCTAGCAGCTTACCAGATGCCAATTCTTCATCTACAGCAGACTCCTCAGTCCTGCAAATATGGGGTGGGCATCCTTTGCGCGGTCATGTGAAAATTAGCGGGGCGAAAAATTCAGCACTGGTGATTATGGCTGGAGCCTTGCTATGTTCAGGTGACTGTCGCATCCGCAATGTACCATCATTAGCGGACGTAAAGCTGATGAGTCAAATTTTGTCGGCATTAGGTGTTCAATTGCAGCAACACGGTGACATCTTAGACATAAATGCCAGTGAAATTAAGACATCAAAAGCTCCTTACGAACTGGTTACTCAGCTAAGAGCAAGTTTTTTTGCGATCGGCGCAATTTTGGCACGACTAGGAGTGGCACAAATGCCATTACCAGGCGGTTGTGCTATTGGGGCAAGACCAGTGGACTTGCATGTCCGAGGACTGCAGGCGATGGGAGCAGAAGTGCAGATTGAGCATGGCATTTGTAATGCATATGTTCCGAGTCGTAGCCGCAGGTTAAAAGGTGCGAAGATTTACCTGGATATTGCCAGTGTGGGAGCGACGGAAAACTTGATGATGGCAGCTACCCTCGCAGAGGGCGAAACCATCATCGAAAACGCCGCCCGCGAACCGGAGGTAGTAGATCTGGCAAACTTCTGTATAGCAATGGGAGCTAATATTAAAGGTGCTGGGACTAGTACGATTACAATTAATGGCGTCCCTAAGTTGCACGCGACAGACTACACCATTATTCCCGATCGCATTGAGGCAGGCACATTTTTAGTGGCAGGAGCAATTACTCGCTCAGAATTTACCCTCTCGCCAGTAGTGCCAGAGCATCTGTTGCCGATAATTGCTAAGCTGCGGGACATTGGAGTTCCTGTGATTGAAGATTCTCCTGACTGCTTGCACGTTATGAGTGCGGAAACCTTCAGGGCAACGGATATAGAAACCTTGCCTTATCCTGGTTTTCCCACGGATATGCAAGCGCCGTTCATGGCTTTACTAAGTTTAGCTGAGGGTGACAGCCTGATTAACGAATCTGTATTTGAAAATCGCTTGCGTCACGCCTCGGAGTTGAATCGTTTAGGAGCAGACATTCGTGTTAAAGGCAACACAGCCTTTGTGAGGGGAGTACCACTTTTATCAGGTGCACCTGTACTAGCTACGGACTTAAGGGCAGCAGCAGCGTTAGTTCTGGCAGGACTAGCAGCATCCGGACAAACCACAATTCAAGGAGTGCGTCACCTCGATCGCGGTTATGATCGACTCGATGAGAAGCTGCAGCAGTTGGGAGCTAAAATCCAGCGTTTGTCTTCAAAAGGTGTAGAGACAGCCTTTGTCCCCAATACCACTCATCCTGAACAATCGATTTCGATTTAATTTCCCTTCCTTGTCGTTATACTAAGTTTGTGGGGCTGGCGATCGTCAGCCCTCCAAAATAACGTTTTTCCAGCTTGCTTCGCCATGTCCTTCTTCAAAACTCCGCTGATTGGTGTCAAAGCCGACTCTTTTCGTCATCCGCTAGACCTAGAAGCAACCACAGCGCTTAAGCAGATCCCTGGTATAGACATGATTGTGCGAAATCTGTTGGGACCAGTGGCAGAGCAGGTTTTCTATGTAGAAAACATTGCATCTAGCGTTCTGGTAAGTGAAAAACAACTACCAAAACTGCATGAGTTGTTGTTAGAAGCTTGCAAAATCATGGATCTGGAGCCACCACAGCTGTATGTTAGGCAGCATCCAGCGCCTAATGCTTACACTTTTGCCATGCGAGGTAAGCAGCCTTTTATTGTGCTGCACACTTCCCTGATTGATATGCTCACACCAGAGGAAAATCAGGCGGTGATTGCTCATGAGTTGGGACACCTCAAGTGTGACCACAGCGTTTACCTGACTCCGGTTAATTTATTGATATTAGCGGCGGCGACTGTTCCCAACGTCGGAGCAATTCTTGCCCAAGCAATACAAGCACAACTTCTAGAGTGGGTACGCTGTGCTGAGTTTACGTGCGATCGCGCCGCATTATTGGCAACCCAAAACCCCAAAGTTGTGATGTCAGTATTAATGAAGCTGGCGGGTGGTTCACCCACTTTAGCCCCACAACTTAACTTAGATGCCTTTATTGCCCAAGCTCGCGCTTACGATGATATTAGCAAAACAGAACTAGGTGAAATGGTCAAAGCAGCCCAGACAGCCCAATTGACTCATCCAGTACCAGTTCTTCGAGCCAGAGAAATTGACCGGTGGGCAAGCAGCAAAGAATATGAAAACTTGTTGCAAAATCCTAAAATAGTGTATAGTAGTGAAAATACACCCAAGGGCGGGTGGCGGAATTGGTAGACGCACCACACTCAAAATGTGGCGACCTTGCGGTCATAGGAGTTCGATTCTCCTCCTGCCCACTGATTTTGATTACACAGATGAGCGATCGTTATGCGACTGAAAAGATGGGAATCTCCGCGCCGAGAAGGCAGGAACGATAAAGGCAAAGGCGGTTCTGCGAGAAAGCGACAACTCAAGAAACAACAGCAGATGCTTCGGAAAAAACTCAAGGAAGGTAACAAATCAGACAAGAGCCAGAATAACAGACAGGGGGAAGAAAATTTAATTCTTCCCCCTATTTTTTGTTTTCAAAGTAAAATAAATATTGCACTCAATTGAATGCATCGCACTTCAATACTGCTCGGTAATCGCAATTTGTCAACCGATAAACCCTGTAGAACGCGCGGCGTTCTGCACGTATGAAATTCCCACAAACAACCCAAAACCCTTGCAATATTGCATCACACTTGTGATTTTCTTGAGAACAATTCCTGAACCATGAATTGTGGTATACTCAGTTTTGCTTAATAATTTAGAATTTTGCTACATATGTACTACTTAAGAACAGGTGAAAACAAAATTCCGACATAAGGCGGGTGAATCCAGACGGGATTCAATTGTCGCCAACAGCGGCGGCAATACTTGGACTAAAAGAGAATCAAAGCGCATATGTTACAATTCGCATCTTGCCATCAAGTTAAGCAAGCATTGACAAGATAAAGTAAGATAACCGTGTGTATACGGTCTATTATTCCTCCTTATGTAGCTGCTTTAATACCAGTCAACTTACGCCAGATATAGCGTGACTGTTTGTAGTTACTAAGAGCGATCGCTCCTAGCTAAGAATGGTTACAAACTTGTAGAATCGTTTGCTTAGTAATATTCTGGAGCGCAGAGTTGGTGTTATTTGAATTGAAAGTGAGAGCAGCAAGTGTAATACATGTGTTGATACTTTAACTGATACTCCGAAACCGTATCGGTTAATGAATAAGCACTGTACAAGAATTAACAAATTAATACATCTAGGACACCTTTAGTTAACACTGGTACTGAATTGTGATGCGTAGATCAACTTTTCTAAGATATTTAGCTTTAGGGCTTTTAGGTGCTTTGATTCCTAAATCAGTTCGTGCTCAGACCCCTTTATTCACACAGCAAGACCTGTTCACTAGTTACCAAGAAGGCTATTCTATTTTTCGCATTCCTTCGCTGATTGTCGCACCCAACGGAACATTGCTAGCATTTTGCGAGGGCAGGAGCAGCATCAGCGACCAAGGCTATGTCGAAATTGTCTTAAAGCGAAGCGCAGATGGTGGAGTGACTTGGTCGCCATTACAAGTTGTTGCCAGTGACCCTCCTAACACTTTTGGCAACCCATGCCCAGTGGTCAACCGCGCTACTGGCGAAATATTGCTGCTGATGTGTTCAAACTACGGTGACGATAGCGAAGAGGACATCCACAATGGTACTGGTCGGGGGACACGGACGGTGTATATCAGCAAGAGCAGCGATAACGGAGTCAGTTGGTCCGATCCCCTAGATATTACCGATTCGACGAAGCTGAACACCTGGGGCTGGTATGCAACCGGTCCTGGGATAGGCATTCAATTAAGAAGTGGTCGGCTGATCATTCCCTGTGACCACAACGTGATACCAAGCCAGACGAATGAATCCCATGTTATTTACAGCGATGATCGGGGAGCTACCTGGAAAATCGGCGGAACGTTAAGTCCCTACTTGAACGAATCTCAAGTAGTTGAGCTGGTAGACGGCTCGGTGATGATCAATATGCGCAACGATTATGGTTACGGCATCAACCGGAAAATCGCCACCAGCGCCGACGGTGGACTAACCTGGTCTAATGTAACTTCTGATTCTACTTTGATCGAGCCAGTGTGTACTGCGAGCATCTTGCGCTACTCCCGTCAGGATCAGGATGGGCAACCGAACCGTCTGCTGTTTTCCAACCCTGCCAGCACCACACTGCGTGAGAAGATGACTGTTCGCATCAGCAACGACGAGGGTAAGACCTGGCCAGTCTCCAAGCTGATTTACGGAGGAGCAGCAGCGATTTCTTGCCTGACAGTTCTTCCCAACAAGACGATCGGATGTTTATACGAGCGTGGTTTTGATGGTGCTGCTCCTGGTGATGCCTATGCTAGGATTACCTTCGCAAACTTTTCCTTGGATTGGATAACGTCATAATTTTGTGGCGATCCTCTGGGGCTAATAGACATCTCCGAAAAACAATGTAGAGACGCGTTAGCGAAGCGGCACGAAGTGCAATTTCGCGTCTCTACAAAGGTTGTAAGCGACGCACAATTAATTTCTGTTCTACCTGATAAAAAGATTCGGATGTTTGGATGAGCGCGGTTTTGTAACCTCTTTGTTACTCCGTCCGCTTCGATTTTGATACATATAGACAACTGCAATATCCAAAAGACATCAAAACTTTGTAAACTCTTCATATTTTAACCGTATAATTTCGGATATTGTCGGATATTGTTATGTAGTTCAATACTGGACTAAACAAATGTTTGAGAGCATTTGTATAAAATAAATAAAATTAACCAGTAAATTTTCTTAGTAAAATGAGCGGAATGGGTGTCAAATTGCCGAAAAAGTATGACAGAATCATTTAGGGGTAACTACGAAGGAATCTCTTAAAAAAAATGTTACTTTTATACTTTCAGGCATGGCGCGATATTTTGGTGCGCTACAAGCAAACTATCATTAACTATAAGTCTTTATAGGAATCCATTA
>CAZZYE010000432.1:0-6666 GCA_964658145.1 uncultured Stigonema sp. | reverse complement strand
TCTGGGCTTTGACCTTGTTGCTCAATCTAATCCCACGGAGTGTGTTTCTTGAAAGAATACTTACTAACTGGCTTATCTGTTGAAGTCAGTATTTAACCTCAAGCTTAAGTCAGCATTAGAATTAATCACAACAACTTGATTAAGAGCGCTGCGATCGGCAATACCCCCAATTGTTGCGCCAGTGGCTGCGCCCGCGATGACTTTTCCAGCGGAAATGGTTCGATTACCTGTGATTGCAGAAATTCCGGTGGCGGCTACCCCTCCAAGTGCTGCATCTCTCGCAGCCAAAAGAACGTTACGATTCTGATTTGCTCCCACAGCAGAACCAACAACTGTACCAGTCAAGACTTTTAATGCAGTAATGTGTTTGTTACCCGTTATCCCAGAAATTCCGGCGGCAACTGCTGACCCCAATGCTGCGTCCTCTAGAATAGCAGCGAAGTTAGTATCCCGCACATTTTTGGTAGTCGTAATCGGTTGAGAAGAGGCGTTAATTGGAAACTGCTGACCATTAATAATCAACTGACTAGCAACAAACTGGGAACCGCCAGTTGTTGGTTGCAGTTGACCGACAAGTTGACTACCAACAGGGATGACTACGTTTCCCTGATTATTCTTAACATCAGTTGTAACTGTTAATGTCAAAGGTGCAGTTTCCTTAGGGCTAACAACGATCCGCTTAGCATTAGGATACTTAACTGGAATGAAAGTTCCAGACGGAAGCAATGCGGTTATTGAGGAGCTAGTATTACCTGCAATATACTGCCCTGGAATCACAGAAGCCTGCCCAGAACCAGCTAAAGCTTGACATAAGAAAGCTGACACTTCAGATCGACTAGCTAATTGATTGGGATTGAGGTACTTAACATCGGGATAATCGACGACAAGACGTTTTTCAGTTGCTGCGGCTATTCCATTATCGGCATAGGAGGGAATTGTATTTGCATCGGCAAAATTAGCATTCAATGTCGTAGTCACAGACTGAGTCGGAGAATAATTTAACCCACTAGCTAAAGCCACCAACACTTGAGCACGAGGAATATTTTGGCTGGGATGGAAAACCTTACCAGGGTAGCCTGATAAAAATCCCGTTTGAGAAGCTGTTTCAATCGCAGTATAAGCCCAGTAATTCGAGGGGACATCTACAAACTGAACTGCAGAGCGAGTTTTTTGGGCGTTTGGGAAAGCTTTGCCAAGCATTGCAGAAAACTCAGCTCGCGTTACAGATGAATTAGGTCGGAAAGTCCCATCCGGGTAGCCACTAATAATCCCTTGACTAGCTAGTTGTGTAATACATGATTGAGACCAGTTGCCTTGAACATCGGTAAACGTAGTTTGAGCTAATGTTGGGATCGCTATCACCAAAGGTGTAACTGCATTAGTCATTAAAACCAATCCAACTAGTAAAGCAGATCTAGGCTGTAATTTGGTGGCTCTAAACATTGAAATTATTACCTCAATTAATAGTTATTTTCTAATTTAAGTAGATGCTATAGCCCCTAGGTTCTAGGATTTTTTATCCTATTCTCTAAGAAATGGTGTGAAAAGATATTGTTTTGATAGCGGGGAGGTTCTTGAATTAGAGTGAACCAACAGTTGGACTTATTTAGTAATATCTTAGTGAGTGGGCAAATCAAAACCTTGAAAATACGGATTTTTTCTTTTTTACAACAAGGAAGTGATAGAGATTATGCGTAAACAATTAGTTGAAATCCGCTACAAATCTGTTGAGTGACTAATTCCCCAAGTAATACCATCAATGCCCCTTCTACTTGCCGACGCCCAGATCCTCGGTCTGACATCTTGCTTGCAATCATTAGCAACACTTGTTTTCTCCAGTTTCACCCTGGAAACTGGGAACTACCTCAGTAGTAATAACGAATTTCAGCTATGGCTGATGAAGAAAGTGTTCTCACTCTTTTACAAATAAAACTATGGGGTACTGGGTTAGAAGGGGAAGTGCGATCGGGTGTTGAAGGATAATATTGACAATGGAAAAAGCCAGAACAAAACCGAAGAACAAATGATTGAACCACAAGCGACTTCCTTCGACAATATTAGTCCCACGGCTTTGATGGTAGCTTATGCCAGACGATTCACTGATATTCCTTACAGCAATGAACTAGCGCAACTGGTCAATGCTCAAACTGTTGTAGAGCAACTGCTGGCTAAAACATCAGAAGAACCTGTTGAAGTGGCAGTTCTGATTGAGGGTCGCTATAAAGCGATCAATCAAGTGATGGCTCAAAGTGGCGCTACTCAAGTTATAGAACTCGCATCTGGGTTGCTGCCGCGTGGCATGGCAATGTCTCAAAACCCAAATTTCACTTTTGTTGAAAGTGATTTACCTGCAATGATTAGCCGCAAGCAGCAACTGGTGAAACAACTAATTGGACTCCGCTCTAATCTGCATTTTACTGCAATTGATGCCACAAGCCGACCTAGTCAGTTTCCTGTCCACGCTGATTACCTGCATCAGGAGAAACCAGTCGTCATTTTGTGCGAAGGATTGCTGATGTACCTGACGTTTGCCGAAAAGCAGCAGGTATTTGCCAACGTTCGTGAGATGCTGCAAGTTTATGGTGGTGTGTGGATTACGTCTGATTTAACTACCAAAGACGACTTGGCTCAGCAACGTAGAAGCCCAGTTTGGCAGAAGCTCGGTCAGATACTCGATAACATGACGAGTAGGTCTTTAAAAGATAATTATTTTGATAGCTTCGACCACCGTGAACAGTTCGTTAGTGAACAAGGATTCTGTGTTGAGGAATATAGTACACTCGATGTGATGGATCAACTGACTTGTTTAGAGCCTTTGGGGATTGACCCTGATGTTGCTGAATCTCTGCTGGCAACCTCGTCTGTGTTTGCGTTGACGGTTAAAACAGAAAACCCGCTTCGGCGGGTTTAAACACAAGAAAACTATGAACAATAAACTTTTGATTTAGCCAAGAGCCTTCATTTCTGCTTCTAATTGACGAATTAGCTTTTCGTCACCCTTAGCTTTGGCTACTTGCAAGCGATGCTCTACGCTTTTTTGAATATTTTGACGATGCAGTTCTCGTGCTTTTTTGGCAGCTTCCACCTTAGTTGTAAGCATAGCTATTTTCCTGTGCGATCTTTCTCTTTATGTCTTATTTTCCTAACATAACATATATTCTGTTACTTGTGTTACAGAATTAATAGACTTAATATATTTTATTTCAAACTATGTTCGAGCAGCATATGGAAAGACAACCACTCCTTACCTTGCTGAGCGATTTTGGCGATCGCGATGTGTATGTAGGCGTGATGAAAGGAGTCATCGCCCAAATCAACCCAACGCTAACGTCCTTCGACTTGACGCACCAGATTCCACCGCAGAATATCGCCGCAGCTAGGTTTTGCTTGATGAACGCTTACCCGTATTTCCCAGTTGGAACAGTGCATGTGGCGGTGGTAGATCCGGGAGTGGGAAGTGTAAGACGGGCGATCGCAGTAGAATTTGCCCAAGGGTTTCTTGTGGGACCAGACAATGGCATATTCAGTGGGGTACTAAGTCAAAGTCCAGCTATCACAGCTGTGGAACTAACAAACCCTGAATATTGGCGAACCTCTCAACCCAGCAGGACTTTCCACGGCAGGGATATCTTTGCACCCGTGGGAGCACATCTTGCTAGTGGTGTAACCCTCAAACATCTTGGACAAGAAATTGACCTAGCAACCTTAGTACTGCTGGATATAGCCGAATGCAGTCAAATAGAAACTGGTATAGTGGGTTGTATTCAATATATTGACCACTTCGGTAACTTAGTTACCAACATTCCTGGAAGTTACGTACAAGGCAAATCCTGGTGCATACAAATGGCAGGGTTGACTATTCCAGGGTGTGAAACTTACAGTGATGTGAAGGTTGGGGATGCGCTTGCTTTAGTTGGTAGTCACGGTTGGGTAGAAATTGCCATCAATAGCGGTAATGCTCAGTCACAGTTGCAAATAAAGTTGAAAGCATCTGTGCAAGTTGTGCTGACTGAGCCTAACAAGCGCTTTATTAAGTTTTGATCATTAGACATCTCCAGAAATGATGTAGGGGCGAACGGCCGTTCGCCCCTACCAAGGGTTTCAGACAACGAATAATTAATTTCCGGAGATGTCTATTGTTATTATTGATAAATAAACAATAAAAAATTCAACATTTTAGAAAGTGATACATAATAGCAAATTATGACTCAACTACAACAATCTCAACCCGAAATTTATCAAGGTCAGTTTGGCGAATTTACAATTACTCAGGGCGATCGCACTGGCGTGATTATCTACCGCACTGGATTAATGGTAGCTGCACTCAGCTTCGCCATAGGTAGTGCGTTGGTTTTGCTCAAAAATGACCCAATCCAATTACTAACGCCTTTGTATGCCTGTTTTAGTCTCGCTCTTGGTGTCAGTTTACTAACCATTCACATCTATATGGCACTGCTGCACCGAGTCTTGCAAGTTTTTTGGGCTATTGGCAGCCTTACCGCAATTGTACTGGCTCTTTCTAGCAGTGAACCTTTAGCTGTTACTGTTTACACTCAACCAGTCACCTTGTTGGGAGTGGGTTTTACATTTGCCGCTTTAACAGGGATTTATTTTAAAGAAGCATTTTGCTTTAATCGTTTGGAAACCAAGCTGCTAACTCCAATAGTACCGTTACTGCTGCTAGGACATTTAACAGGGGTGCTACCAACTGAGTGGGAACGGGTTTTATTAGGACTTTGGGCAGTTTTGTTTGTGGTATTTGCCTTGCGTAAAGCTGTGCAAGCCATTACTCCAGATATAGGGGATAAATCTGTATTTGCTTATTTAGCAAAAACGCCGTAATTCCTCGGCTTAAGAAGACCGGGGAATTATGGCGAGAAAAAGTGAGACATTCTCAAATGCATTTTTGCGCAGCAAAATGAAATTTCCCCCGAATAGCGCAGCATTGCTAAATCAATATAAGAAATGGTAATTGCTAATGGCTAATTGCCAATCTTCCATTAGCCATTAGCCATTAGCCTTGACCTTTTCATTTTTGCTTACGCTTGGTGGTAAATATGGTGGTAAACATCATGAGGAAGCCGCCTATAAGAATTGCGATCGCCATTCCCGCTGTCACCAAGTCAAGTACGTTATTGTTGTCCATAATTTTAGAAATAATTTTCCTTTATCCTGTCATCAAACAGGAGTGAAGAGTTAAGTACACAGACACAAATAATTCTAAAATATTTGTTCTACATATAGGGCAGGCGAGACGCCCAACGCCAGTCGCCCGTAGCTCGGGAAACACTCGTGTCGGCGCGCACGCTCCCCCACAAGAAAAGCAGTTCTCTTGTGGGGTGGGCATCCTGCCCGCCCTCTTTTCAGTTTACCTGTGCCTACCAACTTATTATTTTTACTCCCCACTCCTCACTCCCCACTCCGTGGGGGCCCCGAGTTCCCCATTCCCCACTCCCCATTCATTAAAAATCCACCCCTTGCTTGAGTTCTACACCATGATTGGCATAGTGCTTATGGCAGTAAACCTCGGAGTGAATGCTAGCTAAGTCAAAGTATGTCGGCTGATTTTGACAGCGACCAGTGATAATAACTTCTGTGTCGCGGGGTTTGCGGAGTAAAGCTTGGACAATCGGTTCAACAGGCAGGAGTTCCAAATCAACGGTGGGATTGAGTTCGTCGAGGATAATAGTTTTGTACACACCTGATGCGATCGCCGTCTTGGCGATTTCCCAACCACGTTCGGCTTCCACGTAGTCTAATTCTTGCCGACAGTTGCGCCAGACAATGGCATCTCGACCACAGCGTTGATGATCCACTACCTGTGGATATGACTGTTGTAAGGCGGCGATCGCTGCATCTTCTGTGTAGCCCATACCACCTTTAAGCCACTGCAAAATCAGCACACGGGTAGATCCTGGATGATTAATTCCCCTACCTATGGCTTGCAACGCTTTACCCAGAGCACTGGTAGACTTACCTTTACCAGCACCAGTATAAATTTCAATGCCTTGAATTCCTTGTGCTAAAGCTGTCGGGTGGTGATGGGGTTTCATTTCCGAGTGCAAATCCGCAATATCCAGCAACTTTTGCGGAGCTGCACGTCCTGTAGCAATGATTTCCAACTCTTGAGGTTTAGATTTTAATGTTCCCACGACCTCATCTATATCTAGTAAACCCAAATCTAGGACGGGGTTAATTTCATCTAAGACCACAACCGAATACAAATCGGAGGCTAGTGCACCTTTAGCAACATCCCAACCCCGCGCCGCCTCAGCTCTGTCAAAAGGCGTAATGTCCTCTGGTCCAAAAAATTCTGCTCTACCAGTGCGAACTTGATCAATTAAATGAGGAAACCCCCGCTGCAGAGCAGCAATTGCCCCATCTTCGTCATAATCCCGTTCTGGACCTTTTAAAAACCGCAGCAGCAAGACACGATTAGAATTGCTAGGTGTATTTATCCCCAAACCAATTGAGCGCAAAACAACTCCTAAAGCCGCTTGCGACTTGCCTTTCCCTATACCATCATAGATATGTATTTGACCAGTAAGCCTTGAGGGGCGCACTTGCGCCGTACGAATACCGATGCCGTTCCTTGTCATCTCTCAAAAAGCTGTAACGTCGCAGTCTTTCATATTATCCAAGGTTTCATACCATCTGGTAAGGACT
>CAZZYE010000431.1:0-6693 GCA_964658145.1 uncultured Stigonema sp. | reverse complement strand
ATACTTATGTACTAAATGTGGCGATCGCCTTATGCCAGTTGCGTAAGTCCTGATTCATAATAAACTTACTCAGTAGTCAGTAGGTTGTGGCTCTCCCGTGGGGAAACCCAAAAATTGCATCCTCCCCGATGATCGCGGAGGGAGGTCATACATCGTGGGTAAGACTTCCTTAGGGGGACGTGGTGGGTCGTGTTGATACATGATGTCTAGTCTGGAAGAGTGGGAAGGTCAGCCTGATATTATTTTCGCTTAATCAGTTTGGGGATGGTGCATAGGCGCTGTGTAGAGACTTAGCATGCTACGTCTCTACATTAATTCGTTAGACATCGCTATTCTGTCTATCCTACGTAAATATTGTCTAAATTTTTGTGCTATTTAGTTCAAATTTGTTACCAAGTATAGGTTGAGTGGGAATTCTATAACTAAGTCCTCCAAAACTTCTTCAGTTGGGACTGTTTACACGCCCAATACGGTTCGGTTAGTAGTATTCAGTCCTTGAAGATCAGAACTAGCCCCCCTTTTTAAGGGGGGTTGGGGGGATCAACGCCTTATCCGAACCGTATTGTTTACACGCCTACATGGAAAACAAAACTTGAGGTGAATTGTGGCAAAGATGTTTCCTGATAAACTACGCTCTGATGTCAAAAGTGATGCAGAAAGACATTTATATCAGGTATTTAAGAAACAGTTATCGGATAAATTTATTGTCTTTCATTCGGTTTCCTGGCAAGTACAAAATCTTAACAATGGTGCAAGAGATGGAGAAGTGGACTTTGTGATCGCTTGTCCCAATCTAGGCATCTTGGTACTAGAGGTCAAAGGAGGCAAAATCAGCTACGATGGCAACGCCGATCAATGGTATAGCAATCACCACGCTATCAAAGACCCCTTCAAACAAGCATGCGAAAGCAAGCATAGTTTGCTGAGTTTGCTTAAAGATAAACCTTTCTGGAAAAAACATTGGATTCCCATCGGTTATGCAGTTGCCTTCCCTGATGTCAAAGTTAAGGGTGGGCTACCTTTACACGCTCCTTGCGAAATCATATTAGATGGCAGCCAATTGACTGATTTATCAGCTTGGGTACAAGCAGTTATGAACTACTGGCGCGGTCAGAATCCAGCTTACAGCCATCTTGATACCAATAGAGTTGAACAACTCGTCAAAATCCTCCGCCCATCAATAATTGATTCGGTACTGCTACCTTTTGAGAATGATGAGTGGAAGTTTAGAGATTTAGTCGATAAACAATTCCGGATATTGGATTTTTTAGCAAAGCATCGTCGTGTAGCTATCAGTGGTTGTGCTGGTTCTGGCAAAACTTTATTGGCATTGGAGAAAGCCCGTCGTCTAAACGAACAAGGGTTTAGCGTTTTACTCACCTGTTACAACAAAGCTTTGGCTCAGTTATTGCGCTACTCGCTTGGGCACAGACAAAATTTGCACATTTACACCTTTCACGGCATTTGTGAAAAGCTGTCTCACCAAGCTGGTCTTGCAACAGATAACGACCAAATCCCTAAAGATAAACTCTTCAAAGAAATTTATCCTAATCTGCTGATAGAAGCTGCCAACAGGCTCAATTGGCGAGTTGATGCGATAATTGTGGATGAAGGACAGGATTTCTGCGAAGACTGGTGGCTGGCACTCAAGTTACTGCTGCACGATCCCGATCATGGCATTTTCTACTTTTTTCACGACGATAATCAGAACATCTTCGGTCCAAGCTGGAAACCCCCTTTAGAGGAAGCGCCCTTTGCCTTGACCGAAAACTGTCGCAATACCCAGAAGATACACTCCTATGTTCGTCCGTTTTACTCAGGATCTCAGTCCACAACAGCTCCTGGACCACTAGGACGGGATGTAGAAATTCACTACTATACAGGGGATAATGAATTGAAGAATACCCTTGGTCGCGTTCTCCAGCGCTTAGTTGACGATGAGAAAATTGCTACCAAAGATATTGTGATTCTGACAACCAGACGGAAACAAGCACTTCAAAACCAAATTTTAGGTCACTTCCGAGTCAAAGCAGATCCCGACATCAATAATAATGAGATTCGTTGCAACACAATTCATTACTTCAAAGGATTGGAAAGTCCAGTTGTCATTTTAGTTGAGATTGATTTGAATAATGTTCCTCATCTCAAAAATTTGTTGTATGTCGGGGCTTCTCGCGCTCGCCACCACTTGATTATTATTCGACCAGACGCTCCATTTTAGGAGTAAGTTGATTGTTGATAATCTAAAACGCTCTTGCAGTGCATCTACCTTAACTTTAAGAACGCCTCCTCTTTCCTCTCTGTGTTCTCTGTGCGACGCCAGTCGCCTCTGTCGGGAAAACCGACAACATGCGCGCTGGCTCCTCTGCGGTTCGTTAAATAAACTTTCTACCAGTGGTGACAGGTGAAGATTGTGCTGGAGAGGTGCGCGAATTAATTTGGGCAATGCGGGATAATCTAGAAACAGAGTCTTAGGAGCAAGATTATGCAGGCTTACAAACTTAAAGGGAAAATCGATATAACAGGTAACTTAGTGATTACCGAACCAGTTAAGATGCTACCTGGAGATGTGGAGGTGATTGTGTTGCAGGTAATTGAGACAGTTGAAAATGCTACAGTGCCAGAAACCGAGTCACAACCAGAGACACCTAAGAGAAAGTCTAGGGTGAAAGCATTTGAGGGTTTATTTGAAAATGCCCCACCCGTTCCATCAGACTTTGACCCAGATCAGGCTAGGTGGGAAGCTTTGAAGGAGAAACATAATCTGTGAAAGTGTTACTAGACACCAATATCATTGTGGATGATGCCCTTGAGCGTCAGCCTTATTTGCAAGCAAGTGAACAAGTTTTATTACTGGTTGAGCAAGGGCAAGTTGAAGGTTATATTTCAGCCTCAACTTTTAGCGATTTGTACTACATCATCCCCAAGGGAAGAGCCATCCGCATGCTGATTTAAATGGAAGCAATATAAATAATTATGACTTACGCACTATACAAATTAAGCGTCATGTGTATGACGGAATTCGGTCGTTTGAGACGGACGAACGAGCACGAAGGTGCAAGCCCCTTTGGGGCATCGCTCTCAAAGAGAATTGACCACATTGTAAGGGCGGGGTAACCCCGCCCCTACGGTCATGCTATGGTCTACGAATTGCTGGAAAATCCGGACGTATACTTAATTATTTATGTCAATGCGCTTGGAATTGTCTCACGCTCGCTCTTGTAGGGGCACAGCATTGCTGTGTCCCTACCCTTTTGATGTTTATTGGAGAGAAGCGCTCAACTGTTCCTCAGAAACCCAAGCACCGTGGAACCCATAAGGTACTCGCTGGGGAATTAGCACCCGCGCCACTGGTTCCGCAGTCACATCCTGAGCATTTACTACTACTAGTTCAGAAGTCTCCTCCCTAGTATCGTAAACAAAGGTGATCAGCCAACCTTCATCCTCATCGCTTTTTAGGGAAGTACGAGGAACAAATACCGCCTCACCGCCATAGCGTCCCCGTCCAAATTCATGAGTTTCTGACTTGCCAGTGTGATGGTCGTACTTAATTAAACCATCGAACAAAGGCATCTTACCCTTCGTCATCCTACCAGCGTAGCCGTATCGCGTTTGACGCCCTAATAGGTTTTCGTTCACACGAGGAAATTCGGCAGGTACATCGTCCAACATCTCCTCACGTAGATTCCCAGGACTCAAGTTAAACCGCCATTGATACAGGCGTGGGATATTGCCTTCCGGATCGGGTTGTGAATCTTGAGACAATACGGTGGTGGAATTCATCCGACAGCCCATTAGTACGATTTCGTTCCCGTCCTCGTAAGCGTTGAGGGTATGGAAAACGTAACAAGCGGGACTCTCAAACCAGCGGATGCTGCTATTATCGCCGTGACGCGGAACAATGCCAAAACGACTGGGGCGATCGCGCTCAAACATCATCAAAGGTTCTCCCCGCTGCATGCGTTCCCCGCTGAAAGTTAGGGGCAGATCCATAAAAATTGTATAGTTTTCGGTGATAGCAAAATCATGCATCATGACCCCCATCGGTAAGTCAATTGGCACAGTTCGCAATAGTTCACCCATTGCTGAAACTACACTATATTTCAAGTACGGTGGTGCAAAGGAGTAGCCAAAGAACATCATCTCACCCGTAACCGGGTCTACTTTAGGATGGGCAATGAAGGCAGAAGCAAGTTTACCATTGTAAGTGTTCTCCCCAATTGTCTCTAAATGAGGAACCTTGATGGCATGAGGCGCACCTCCTTCCCACAGCGCCAAGAATTGACCTGCATGCCATACAAGAGCAGTGTTAGCAGTATTCGTGCTGATACCTTTGGGTGTATCTTTCTGTGGCGGTTCTAACAACCCACTCCACATAGCTTTACCCTTTTGGTTCTCTAGTTGCCATTTTCTTGTCCTTACATAGCGGTTGCGATAGGTAGCAATACCCTTGCTAATTCGCACTCCATGCAACATCCCATCACCGTCAAACCAATGGTACTTACCAATGGGTGTCCATTGAGGGTTAGGACCATTGCGCACAAACATTCCTGATAAGTCAGGGGGTAACTCACCTATAACTTGCAAGGTATCAGTGGTGATTTCTTTACGTATTGGTGCAAAGTTACCATCAAGATAGGGATTAACTGCTACTGTTGTTTCCATTGTGTGTGTTTGGAGCCCAAGTGGATCTATTACTAGCACTTTTTTAAATATATTCGCTCGCAAGTTGATTTAATCTAGACATTGGCAACGGATGTTGTAGCTGATGTAACGGATGCAGCAAAGGTATTGAGCGCAGACGAGTGCGGGATGTAGCGGATACTTTATCTGTATATTCCCACCCTCAACTCATCCGTTACATCCGTTATGTCATCCGTTGCCTAATTGTGCCAAGCCCTGAAAACAGATTTTTACCATGATTCCTGCTATTTCTACCATTCCGCTGCGTCAAATGGCTTCTGGCGATCGCCTCTCGCTTCAAGTTTACAAATTTATTGGCGCTCACCCTGGTAAAAAAGTTTACATTCAATCAAATCTACACGGTGCTGAAATCTCTGGTAATGCGGTTATTCACCAACTTATTGAGTTTTTACTAACAGTAAATGACACAGATTTAGCTGGAGAAATCTGGCTGGTTCCTGTTTGTAATCCCATGGGAACCAACCAGCGTTCTCATATTTTTTCCTCTGGTAGATACTGTGTTTATGAAGCTAAGGACTGGAACCGCATCTTTTGGGA
Source organism: uncultured Stigonema sp. (assembly GCA_964658145.1). GTDB lineage: Bacteria > Cyanobacteriota > Cyanobacteriia > Cyanobacteriales > Nostocaceae > Stigonema. Next base: position 1,452 of record CAZZYE010000431.1, on the reverse strand, counting down.
CTACGAAAAAGAAGCTGATGATTTATTCGCCTTTGCTAAATCTCAAATTAATTTTGACTTAGAGGTAGTGAGAAAGAATTATCTCAGCAAAATTCAAGAAAAATTTGCTCTTCTTTTAGAAAAGATTAATTCTCCCAGTGGCGTACCTTATACTGAACGGTTTCGCTATAAACTGCAATCTCTTAGTTTAGACGCAGACTACTTAATTGACTTACACAGTTCCACAAATCAAGGCTTAAATTATCTATATTACTTCCTAAATCGAGAAGACAGCGCCAAATACTTTCTTCTCGATTTAGGCATCTTACTTGATACTTATGATGGTGATGCTTTTGATGAAGCGTTTATCAAACCTTGGTTAGCGCTGGAAAATTGTTTTAAACAGCTTGGGAGAGAAATTAGGTTTGATGTGGAGGCTTGGACGCTGGAACTTGGTACGGGAATGCAGATAAAACCGGATTCAGTTACCAAAGGTGTCCGGGGTGTGAAAAATTATTTAGCACAGAAAGGTGTTTTACAGATATCTGAGTTGACTGTTGGCAAGACCACATCTCAAGAAATGACTTTTGCAACTAGAAGTCAGGTGATAAAATACTATGCTCCCTCTGGTGGAATGATTCAGTCAAGAGTTGAATTGGGTAGTTCAGTCAAAGCTGGAAAAAGACTTTATCAAATTCTCAGTTTTAATAAAGAGGCTACGCTACCTACTTTAATTGATGTGGAGGCAAAACAGAATGGATTGGTTTATGATGTCTCAACTAATCAGGCGGTGAATGAAGGCGAGTTTGTAATAGGAATTTTGTACCCTCTTTAATTACGAATTACGAATTATTTTGTCAACCACATTTACCAGCTAGGAGAGTTTTTTAAAGATAGCTTCAGATCGTTTTATGGCTGCTTGCAATTCGGCATCAACTAATTGCTCTAATTCTTCCTTCTGTGTTTGAGGAAATACCTCTCCAACATTAGTAGCTTGGTGAAACTGATCCATTAGTTCCCGTAGGCGTAATTGCTGGTAGGTAGTAAAGAAATTATCGCGACGAAACCGCTGCACAATGATAACTGTTTCACCGTTTTCTCCTAACCCTTGTGTTGCTAATTCGCTCTCAAGCATATCGAGTGCTTGACCAGGTGTTGCACCAGTAGCCTGTTGGACTCCACAAATTGCCCGATAAATTATTTGCGTGGCACTCGCTTCTGAAACAATCTCGATGGTTGTCATGGTTTGTTTTTCACTGGTAAATATGCCACATTGTAGGGACACGGCAGGGGAGCATCCCATTTTTGCAAAAACACCAAACGATTAGAAATCGCACGCCAGTCGCCTAGGTCGGGCTAACCGTCCTGCAGCGCTGGCTTGGCTACACGAACAAAGTCCGCCTGCGCGGACTAATTCTAGCCTGCGGAGGCAGGCTTTGTTTGTGTAGCCCCAGACGAACAGTCTGAGGGCAA
>CAZZYE010000430.1:0-6699 GCA_964658145.1 uncultured Stigonema sp. | reverse complement strand
ACAACCATCAGGAAACTACTGTATCGGTTAGAATTAAGGATGACTCTAAGCTTGCCGATCTTCAAGATATGACTACGCACACTTCCATTGAATTCCAAGACGCTTTTGATGCGATCATCGTTGGTGCAGGTCACTCTGGTTGTGAAGCAGCCCTCGCTACTGCACGCCTAGGTTGTCGTACCCTGCTGTTGACACTCAACTTAGATAAAATTGGTTGGCAACCTTGTAACCCAGCAGTTGGTGGTCCTGCTAAATCCCAGTTAACTCATGAAGTGGATGCACTCGGCGGGGAAATCGGTAAGATGGCAGACCGCACCTACCTGCAAAAGCGCATTCTCAACTCTTCACGGGGACCGGCGGTTTGGGCATTACGTGCTCAGACAGACAAGCGGGAATATGCAGCAGTCATGAAGGCGATTGTTGATAATCAAGAAAACTTGACACTCCGGGAAGGGATGGTCACAGACTTGGTACTAGGCGCTAACGATGAAATCATCGGCGTCCAGACATACTTTGGTGTGGCGTTTCAGTGCAAAGCAGTCATCTTGACAACGGGTACGTTTTTGGGAGGACGGATTTGGGTTGGTAACAAGTCGATGGAGGCTGGACGTGCAGGAGAATTTGCCGGTGTGGGGCTGACGGAAACCTTGAACCGTCTGGGATTTGAAACAGGACGACTGAAGACGGGAACGCCAGCACGGGTAGACAAGCGGTCAGTAGACTATAGCAAAATGGCACTCCAGCCAGGAGATGAAGAGGTACGCTGGTTTAGCTTTGATCCCCAAGTGTGGGTGGAACGGGAACAGATGCCTTGTTATATTACCCGTACCACAGCCGAAACCCATCGCTTAATTAGGGAAAATCTCCACCTATCTCCTGTTTATGGTGGATGGGTAGAAGCCAAAGGACCGCGTTATTGTCCTAGTATTGAAGACAAAATTGTGCGCTTTGCCGATAAGGAAAGCCACCAAATCTTTATTGAACCGGAAGGACGGGAGATTCCGGAACTGTATATCCAAGGGTTTTCTACAGGGTTGCCAGAAAGCTTGCAAGTGCAAATGTTGCGCAGCCTCCCTGGTTTGGAAAAGTGCTTGATGCTCCGCCCTGCTTATGCAGTTGAGTATGATTATTTACCTGCAACCCAGTGTTATCCCACACTGATGACCAAGAAAATTGCTGGGTTGTTCTGTGCTGGACAGATTAACGGCACAACTGGCTATGAAGAAGCGGCGGCGCAAGGAATAGTTGCTGGAATTAACGCTGCTCGCTTTGTTCGCGGTCAGGAGATGATTGTTTTTACTCGTGAGCAAAGTTACATCGGTACGCTGATGGACGACTTGTGTACCAAAGACTTACGGGAACCTTACCGCATGCTCACCAGCAGGTCAGAGTATCGGTTAATCTTGCGTTCTGATAATGCTGATGGGCGTCTAACACCGTTGGGACGGGAAATTGGTTTAATAGATGACCGTCGTTGGGAGTTGTTTACGAGTAAACAAGAAAATATTACTGCTGAAAAAGAACGGTTGTATGCGACTAGGGTGAAAGAGCATGATGATATTGGGCGAGCGATCGCTGCTGATAAACAGCAACTCATCAAAGGCTCAATTACCCTAGCCGATCTCCTGCGACGTCCAGGAGTTCATTACCTTGACCTTGATAGATACGGACTCGGAAATCCTAGTCTCGATCAATCTGAAAAAGAAGGCGCAGAGATTGATATCAAGTATTCTGGCTATCTCCAGCGACAGCAAAATCAGATTGACCAAATTGCTCGTCAGGCACACCGCCAATTACCTGCGAATTTGGATTATGCAACTATTGATACCCTTTCCAAAGAAGCACGGGAGAAGTTAAGTCAGGTAAAACCACTGACTATCGGTCAAGCCGCTCGTATCGGTGGAGTTAACCCAGCTGATGTAAATGCGTTGCTGATCTATCTAGAATTACGTAAAATCAAAACACTGTCAGTGTTTCCAGCGTTGGCTTAACCCAAACTTCATAAAGCGCGAGTATAGTGGTAAGGTGAAGCATTCAGGGATTGGTATGATAAATGACATGATTACATAAATTGCCATCTTCAGCAGTCTCCGTATAACAGTTTAATTTAATACCACCTAACAATTACCTCGTCTAGTTTAGACGAGTGATTGGATATTGCATCTAAAATCCTTACTTGCTTGCAATAAGGGCGGATTTTACTGCGCCAAAAGCCACAACTTAAAATCGCTATGTTACAAGAAGTCAGCACCCAACTTATTGTTTTAGAACCCTCAGAGGATTTGATTGCCAGCGAACCTTGGTCGATAGAAAGCTATGCTGATGGTTTGATGGATGAACTCTTTGCCGATATCGAGCAGATTCTGGATGGTAGTGGAAACCTGACGAACCATTTGCAAGACGGCACTGTCCGCCTCAAGCCTCAAGAACCACGTCGGTCAGTTCCCGACTTGAGGCGGACTGGTATGGAGGATCTGCTTACGGCACCGCCTCAAGAATACGTTCTGCAAACAGTTACGGTGCCGCAAATTGTCTTGCCAGAGACACTTATCCAACCTGTACAAGCAGTTCCTCTGAGGAACAAGCAATTGAGTACGGTTCTGGTTGACACTCCTGCTATTGGTATCAGCAAACCAAGTCAGAAATGGTGGCGCACTTTGGGTAAACTGCTTTCTGTAGGAGTACCCTTAGGCTTAGCGATCGCTGCCATGATCTGGGCGTTGCACTCTGAAGTGCTAAATCGTCTCATTACCAAATCGTTCCAGCAGGCTGTGCTGAAACCACAGCCGCAGTTGCCTCCAAGTGCAAAAGTTGAGGCAGACTTAGTTGACTACATTTTGGGATCGCTTGCAGCCATTGACAGGCATGAGGCAAACAATCAAAAATCTGCCAGAATACTCACGAATGTTGCCCCATCTAACCAAACAGCCTTTTATGTTAGCGATCGACGCAGTGATAATCTACCCTCACCTCTGGCTGCTAACAACACTCCAGCAGCCCAAAGCCACTCTACACCCCTTGTAGAGCGAATCTACATCCCCGTTTATCAAGCGCCATCGCCAATGCGCTATGTGCCACCGCCTCTTCTTAACGCTCTCAATCCTTTACCAAAATTGGCATTTGCACCTAAGAAGATTGCGCCGAATGCTCAACCTAATCTTGTAAAAACGGCTCTGAAAACTGTGCCAAAACCAGCCTTGCCAGTGGTGGGAAATGCGCTTGCTGTTGTGCGACCAGAACTTAAGCCAGTGGCTGTACGAACTACACCTGTCACTGTTAAACAACCACCCAAGCCACCTGTATTATCTGTTCTTCCATCCCGTGTTGCGCCTGCAAAACCAAGCGCAGCAACAGCAGATCCTTCCCCATCATCGACTACACAGGAAATGGTCCCTGTGGCATATGCTCCTGCCGTTCCGCTTTCAACTCATATCTTGGAGGGATTGCTAGAGTTAGGAAACAAATCTGCCGCTTTATTTAAAATCGAGGGTGTAACTCGTCGTGTCAATATAGGTGAAAGCATCGGCTCAAGCGGTTGGACTCTTGTAGATGTCGCCAATGGCGAAGCCGTCATCCGTCGTAATGGGGAAGTGCGATCAATTTACACAGGGCAGAAGTTTTAGATAAGCGACGATCCCGTAAGGGAACTCCTACAAATAAATTCTCCAATATTGTGGGTCCGCGCTCCTCGCCGACACTCCTTTTTGAGCGCAACTCACGGCGAGGAGCGTCCTTGCAGGAAAGCCCGCCCAGTTCATAGGACGCAAAGGATGCCTATCCCACAAGAAATAGTTGGATATTTTTTTACTTGGAAATCCCTAACTTCTACCATTTGTGATTGCACCTCTATGTTGCCTTGATGTGCCTGAACAATTGCAATCGCGATCGCCGTGTGCGTCAGTCCTATTTCAGTTAGTGCTGATCCGCGCTTCGTGATGGTTCTGCTGTAAGAGTGCTTTAGTCGGCTTAAACACCACAATATCCCCCCGTTGGGGGGGTGCAAAATCATAGCTGAGTTTGTCAATAATTAGGCGATCGTTAATCTGCAGCGTTGGACTCACCGGTTTCTCTCTCCTTGTTGAGAATGGTGCAAGATATCAGTAGTGGGACTTTGAAAGATTCGCACCCCCACATAAACTATGAAAAACTAACCGTTATATCTATTTGGGTCTTTTTTCTCCTTTTTTTGGTCAGGATCTTTTTTTGGTTTTTTGGTTTCTTTATTACTCTTTTTTTCCTTCGGCATTATTGCTCTCCGATATGGTGAAACGAGTAGCGCTATCGCTGTTTATATGTTTTAATTATACTTCACAATTTTTAACTTTTTTTGGTAACTAAAGAAATCTGGGACAGTGTTTTTGAAGCGATACCGGGTACGGATAAACCCAAGACTCTAGAACCCAAAAAAAAACGTACGAATAGGGTCACTTCCGTGAGCGAATTATGAGCAATTAACGCTGTTTGACCTCGGTTGACTACGTTTGTTGTGTATCCCCTACCATAAGTTTCATTTACCCTCTAGTACTGCTAAAATCGCCAACAGGAGCGATCGCGCCCGCTCAATTGAACAAGATAAATCCTTTTCGGGATCAAGTTCACGCTTCTCGCCTAATTAGGCGCAAGTTAATTTCATGTATAGCGGCTGTCCATCCTTCAAGATCTGTTGGGGTAGGATTTTTGACTTATATACAAAGAATGATTTTGTATTTTGGTTACAATACTTAGTAAAATTGATATAAAAATGATTAAGCCTAAAAATGTATATCGTGGACACGCAATAGAAAAAGTTGGTCATGGTAAAAGAGCCGTATTTAGGACAATTATCAACGAAAAAGAGTGGTCTGCCATAACTGAATTAGAAGTAAAAGCAGTCATTGATGTTTGGATTGATGAAGGAGTGGAGCCTCAATAGGACAATAATGGTACTCTTGACCAAATCTACAGAGGCTTGCTAATTGCCATTGCTGTTAACTAACTTTCCGTTGCAGGGAAATACGCTCCTTACTGCTTCTGACCCTTGCACACAATTTACTCATCTCAAAAAACATCAATACTTGCAAGAAAATGCCTACACTGAATCTTGTTAAGGCGTAAACATCAGCAAGTCCAGTAAATCTAGGCGCATACAGCAGCAGTTGGGGAGAATAGCGCCGCACAAAGCCACTGAACCGTGTGGGATTGCTGTTGTGATGTTCTCTTGGGATTGAAATCAGGACGCCGTATATATGAGCGGTGCGCCAAAGCGATCGGACATCTTTTTTCTTTTGGTAGAGCTTCTAAACACACGAATGTAGGATTCTTTTTTTTCTACCTTCTGACGAATGCCTTCCGAAAAGTATTAAGGTAAAAGGTGATTATTAACATTTGCTTGCCACCATTAGAGCATTACTGCAACTTAGTCTTAGTATCAACTATTGATTTGTCTCTAGGGCGGATCCGTCGCGGAAAGCCGTCTTAGGCAAGCTAGCATCCGGTAATACCCCTATGTCCACTCGTTGACAGACCTTATTTATTTTGCAAAACAATTGCATAAAATTAGCAGTATTAGATTTTAGCTACAGAGATTAATTTTCAAATAGTACTTTTTAAGAATGATTTGCAAGTACTAAAATTAGCGATTTAGGGTAGAAATTTTCAATTTAAAACTGTTAATATAAGTACAATTAGTAGTAAGTAAATATCACTGCTTAAGAAGAGAGGAACACAATGAGTGCATCAGAAACGGTTTTACGGAATTTTGGTCAGGTTTACGATAATCCTGTCTTGCTTGATAGCAGTGTAACTACGCCTGTTTGTGAAGGTTTTAACGTCGCATTAGCTAGTTTCCAGGCTCTGTACTTACAATACCAAAAGCATCATTTTGTTGTTGAAGGTGCAGAATTTTATATGCTGCATCAATTTTTTGGCGAGAGCTACCAAGAAGTCCAGGGACACGTCCATGAAATTGGAGAACGTTTAGATGGACTCGGCGGTGTACCAGTAGCTAACTTTAGCAAATTAGCGGAATTATGCTGTTTTGAGCAAGAGCAAGATGGGGTATATTCCTGTCGCCAGATGGTAGAACATGACTTGGCAGCGGAGCAAGCCATCATTAGCCTTATTCGTCGCCAAGCTGCACAGGCAGAGAGTTTGGGCGACCGCGCCACACGATATTTGTACGAAACCATTCTCTTGAAAACCGAAGAACGTGCTTATCATTTGGCTCACTTCCTCGCTAAAGATAGCCTCACATTGGGGTTCGTCCAGGCTGCTAAAAATTAATACAGCTAAAGCAAGAGTTTTGGTGTAGAAAATATAAACAATGGCAGAGAGTATTATAAATACGTCTCTGCCATTTTTTTAGATAAATCAAAATAATTTTTGATGATTAAAACTTATTGTTATTTGCAGAAATGATAAATTTTTTTATTCAGTTTCAAACTATAGGGCAGTGCGCCGTATCCATATCTCATAATCCAATACGGTTTAGTTAAGGCGTTGATCCCCCCAACCCACGCCCTTACGGGTGACGCTCGTACTTCGCTAACGCTATCGCCAGTTGTCTACGGCGGGAAACACTCCCAAACGCACGCTCACTCACCAGTCGCCGTGAGTTGCGCTCAACACTCGTGTCGGCGCTTACGCTCCCCTTAAAAAGGGGGGACAGAGCTACCCTTTTTAAGATGAAGTACACCCTTAGTAGGGGCGAACGGCCGTTCG
>CAZZYE010000429.1:651-6709 GCA_964658145.1 uncultured Stigonema sp. | reverse complement strand
TATGGTTATATAATCAAAGTAAGTTTCAACTAGTTCATCATTCGTAATACGTTTGAGCGCAGGGATTTTACCCCGACACATCGGTGCTGTTTCCTTGCATAACGGGGAATTAAACCCCCAAACTTTGTTCAAAAGGCTTAGAGAATTAAGCTTAAAGGAGGTTTTTAGCTGTGAAGAAAATAGTTGTTGCTGCAATATTGAGCTTCATCGCTGGCTCAACGTCTTTACTTTTTCCCCAAGCCGCTAAAGCTGATAGAGTTGTTTCCTGTTATCCTGTTACTGAAAACAGGGTTCTCAAAGAATCGGCGGCTGACCACCCCCATGCTTATGCAGATGGTTATCGAGAAGGAGAACAAAGCGCTCGCAATAGAGAAGCTTATCAACCTCGGACTGCGGGAGGTGAATTTGCTCGTGGTTTTGAGGATGGTTATTTTAATCGACCTTATACTGGTCAAGAGAATGTTGTACCTAAAACAGTTGTACAACATACTACTCAGGTTTGTCATGACGATGGTTATTACACCGTAGCACCTCCTCCTGCTTACGTCTACAGTCCCTATGTCATCTACGGGTCGCCCTATCCTTATCCTGCTTTTGGCATCAACTTCGGATTTGGAAGAGGGTTCTATAGAGGAAGAAGATGGTAGCTGTATCAAGATCTGCGTGATGGAGCGTAATTCTTCCTCACATCTGCGACTGCATGAAGGAAAAGGGGAAAGGTTGAAATTTCCCCTTTTCTGTAACCACAACAAACGATCATTGAGCCTGAGGTAGATTACCTTGCAGTAACATTTGACTCGCAAGGGCTGTACAGCTAGGGCAATCGCAGCCAAAAGTCTTGATAGCAAGCTCTTTCGCTCTTTCAGTGTCAGTAGAGCGCATTGATGGGAATTCGTTGTCTTGCTTAACTACGGGTCTATTAACTTGCTGAGTCTGGGTTGAGTCTAGCTTGGGTAAGGCTAACTGTTCGGGGGTAGCTTTAACAGCCAAAGCTGGACTAGCAGTAAGTTGCATTAAACCAAAAAGGCTAGAGGAACAAAGTAAAGCAAATGCAATTTTATTCATAGTTTTTATGAGAATTATCTATAAATTAGTGTACAATATATTATTGATCATGGGTGTCTAAATCCCTATTAGGAATTAAAATTTAAGGATTGAAATTTCAAAGCTCAAAGCCCCGACCCCGTCTACCGAATAATTACTAATTCGTAATTGAGGGACAGAGCAACTAGACAGCCGCGTTTCTCAAAGTAGCGCTGACGCTCCTTCGTCGCTACCGCAACGCTTACGCGTTTTAATTATGAACTCGTAAAAAAATGTGGAGCATCATTATTACAAGCCCACGCCTAAATGCGTGGGATAATAATTACGAATTACGTTAGCGTAAGCGTTGCGGTAGCGAGGAACGAGCGTCATTATCAATTACGAATTATTTTGGCTCCTTTGACCAAACGACTAATTCCCCATTTTCAGCGCCGGCAGCAAGTAGTTCGCCTTGGGGATGCCAAGCTAGGCTAGAAAACCCAGATGATACACCTGTAAGAATTTGGCATACGAACTGAGTTTCCTGCCAAAGACAAATCCAGCCATCACCAGCAGCAGAAGCAAGGAGAAAGCTTTTGGGTGCAAAGGCGATCGCACGGATTACATCAACATGATTAGTTAACACTCTTCCTTCCCAACCCAAAGACTCATCAGCCTGCTTCTCCCACACCACAATACCGTCAACACTAGAAACTGCCAACAGTGGCGCACCTTGTGCCGTGGTAGGTTCTGACCATGCAAGTTGACGAATTTTGCCAGGAAAACCTCGCATCACCCAAGGTTCAGGGTTGTTCCACTCTACAACAGTGAGGGTTTGATCCAGATTACCAGCAGCTAGGAATTTGCCATCGGGCGACCAGGCGATCGCTAAACTCACAGAAGGTATCTCCAATATATATGGATCATCATCCCAGTCTTGGCAATTCCATACCTTGACTCCCTGATAACCGCCAATAGCAAGATACTGCCCATCACAACGCCAATCAATACCAAATACCGACGAGGAATCGAAATTCAGTTTGACGACAATCTCACAAGTATCAGCGTCCCACACTTGGACATAACGCCCCAAGCCAAAAGCCAGCAGATTACTTGTAGGATTCCAAGCAAGCTTGTCAACCCAAGCCGGGGAATTTTCTAAAGTAGCGATTAATTCACTTTCTCGCCAAATTTTCACCCGTCCATCCTGTCCCCCAACGGCTAAAAATTTCCCATCTTGGGAAAAAGCAACGCAGTCCACTGATTCACCTTTATCAGTTGTCTGCAAGGTTGATAGATTACCATTTTGCCACACCACAACTTCTCCAGCAGCGGAAGTTGCTGCTAGGGTTGTACCGTCACAGGACCAAGCGATCGCCGTCACATAATCTGAAAGCGTCCCCGAATAGTGTTCTTCAAATTCCTTGGAGTTAAGGGTAGAGGAGTTCATTACCGTGAGGAGATAGGAGTCAAGAATCAGGAAGAGACGTTCCGGCGGAACGTCTGTACGGGAGTGGGAAATAATTAAAAATGCAAAATTAAAAATTAAAAATGAAGAATTTCTATTTTTAATTTTTAATTTTTAATTTCTTACTCCCTCATCCATCCGTTGAAGCAGTTGGCTTTCGAGGATGACCCAAGGTTTTCCAAGAGTTAGTGCTGGTGTCAAAACAACGCCAGTCACCCTCGGTACGTTCTTGGTAGCAAAATAAACAGTGGTCGTTAGCATTTAAATTATCTGTTAAATAATATATAATTCCTCGAAAAGGATAGGTTTTACGACTTAAACGCTTGGCTACTGCTTGATTTGGACACTCTACGATAAACACAGATTGTCCATCTAAGTAAGCCAAAGAGAAGATACACATGCGCAAAATAGCCCGCAACCAGCTTTCTGAGTTTTCAAAATAATCGTCTATGATTTTGTTGGTCAGGGCTTTTTCCAGGCTACGGTCTTTTTTATGAGGAGTATGAGGTTCAGACATAGCGCACCTACTGCTATACCATTAGGTTAGAGATTAAACCAAAAACTCTAAAAGTGACAAGCGTATACAGGAAAGCACGGGAATACACTAATAGTAATTTAAAATGAAAAATTTAAAATAGTTTTTTAATTTTTCAGTGAGAATTTAGGCAACGAAACCCGGTTGATTACTTAGCATTACCGTAGAACCCCACCCCGTCAAAAGTGCCTTTAGGCAGCGCCCTGCCCCACAAGCGGCACGGAGTACTGTGTAACGGACTTGATATAAGTCCTGGATTTTGAATTAATTGTGCTTTGCGATCAGGTGAGCGCTGCACAAGTTAAACCTATGTTATCTTCAGTATAATTAAGCATTTTAAAAATATGCCGAAGATAACGAGACAGGAAGCGAGTGACTTATTGGGTGTACACCCTGACACCATGAGTCCATGGGAGAGATCCGGAAAGATCGTGCCAGAACGGACAGCCGGAGGGCATAGCAGGTATGATGTAGCCAAGCTATTAGGCACGGCAGAGAAAGACGGAAAGACAATCTGTTATGCGCGTGTCAGTACCAGACCGCAACGCTTCGGACTTGCAAAGACAGTCACGCGCCCCCTAGGGGGCGCGTGACGTTAATAGCTCACCAGAACAAGAATTAGTCTTGACGTACTATTCGTGATAACAGTGTTTTATGCCAGACTGTATGGACTACGTAGCCATTAGAACAAAACAATACTTGAAGAACTGGAAAAAAGTGCTTTCAAAATTGTAGAAACTTGCACAATTGAGGCGCTTAGATACTGTACTATAGAAATATACAGAGGAAAATGATAAAAACGAGGAGGTGAGAAGCTCTGTCCGTAGTAACGATTCAAGCACTAGCGGGAAATGCCCACCAATTGCCAGAAAATAAACAGGCATTGGAGTACCTAGAAGAGTATGGAGCAATATTCGGACAAGCAATTCGCAAGGGATATTCAGAGAGAAACAAGTTAGGGAAGACCGATAAAAAAGCACGTGAGCTTGAATCTTTGATCTGTAAACAGTTAGAAGAGGAGTATAAGCTATCAGGATCAGAAGCAAGAAATGCTTATAATAAATCATCTGCTACTTATAACTCCCAATCAGAGTTAGTTGACATTTATATAAATGAGTCTTTTGATAGAGTCAGGGAACTCAGAAGGACTATAAAGAAGTTAGAGTTTAAGCGAAAGAAAGCTCAGGATTCAGGACAAACATCAACAGCTACTAATCTAACTAAAAAGATTCACTACAAGCAGCAGAAGATTAACAAGGTTGAAGCGAAGATAGCGCGACTGAAAGAGTCAAGGGATAAAGGTAAATTTAGCGTCACTTTTGGTTCTGCAAGACTATTTGAGCAACAGTATAGACTAGAAGAAAACGGTTACACAAGTCATGAACAATGGCTGAAAGACTGGAGAGAATCTCGTTCTAACCGTTCATTCTTTATAGGCTCGAAGAACTACCAATGCGGAAATCAATTAGTCAGGTATGACGTTGAAAAACAAACCTTGACAATCACCATTACGCCAAGTCTTAGAGAGAAGTATGGCAGCACTGTAACCCTGCATGGTGTTACTTTTATTCGCGGGGAAGAGTGGTTAAAAGCAGCGATAGAACCAGTACGCAGAACATCAACCCGTGTTAAGAAAAAGAACGGGGATGCGATAGAAGTTGTAGAAGATTTAGAGTGTGTAGCGCCGCCGAAAAAAGTACAGAAAATAGAAACTTCTCGGAATGGTAGTACACTGCCTGTTACCTACGAAATCATTCGTCTTGACGGCAATATTTACATCAATGCAACCATAGAGACATTAGACCCAGTACTCACTACAAGTCTGGAAAATGGCTCACTGGGAATAGACTTTAATCCTGGTAGTATTGATTGGACTTTGATCGACAGACACGGTAATTTGAAGCGCCACGGTTCCATCAGAACAAATGTTCAGGATAAGCGATCAGTACAGACCAAAGATATTATTGGAAAGGCTGTATCTGAGGTCGCCAGAATCGCGCTTGAATACAACGTTCCTGTTGTTATTGAAGATTTAGACTTTGCCCAGAAGAAAGCATCCATGAAGGAAAAAGGGGCTAAATACGCACGGATGCTCTCTAATATGGCTTACTCCCAGTTCACCCAGATGATTGAATCTAAGTGCTTAAAATCTGGGATAGAACTCATCAAAATTCACCCTGCCTATACCAGCGTAATTGGTGTCACCAAGTATATGGCAGTTTACGGTCTTAACTCTGGTTGCGCTGCCGCGTTGGTAATAGCGCGGCGTGGTCAGGGTAGGACTGAAAAATTACCCACAGCCCTTGCATCTTACTTCAGAAAGCCAGAGGACATGCTGAAGTCGGGTTCTTGGGCGAAGGTAGCTAAGAAAATAAACATTTGCGGCGGTTTTAATCGTCACAAATTTTATTCTCTTGGTGAGTCCAGTCCTGAAGGCGGGTCTCCCGCCGTAGGGAACTGGCGAACCCGTAAGGGTATCAAACTGGCACGGACTAACAGTCTGTTGCACAGCAAGCTACGGCAAACAAATGCGAATTGTAGGCGTGATACTGTGCAGGTCTTCGTGACCCCTCATATTGGTCAAAAACGCCGCGCTATTGGTTCCCCTGTCCTTAAGGGCTTAAATCCTTAAGTTTGCTCAGGTTTTGAGTAGCGCACTGCTTGGTAAAATTCATCAATATAAGATAAAACTAAATTGTCATGACTGCTGAAACTAACCCAGGGACTCAAACCACCATCGGCGCTGATGCTATTGATGAAGCGATCGCGCAGGGAATTGATTTTGATGGTTCTGCGATTCCGCATCCAAAACTAGAACTTTATCATCAAGTTATGGCGTTAGAGGCGAATAGACAGCGCAGTGGCGTTTCAAATACTATGCGATCGCGTATCGTGCGGATCGGAGCAAAACACATTCCGCAAGCAGAACTTAACCAAATGCTCGTCAATGCTGACTTCGCACCGCTGAAAGACAAGGAAATAGCTTTCTACTACGGCGGAAAGTGAGAATTGGGGAGTGGGGAGTGGGGAGT
>CAZZYE010000429.1:0-641 GCA_964658145.1 uncultured Stigonema sp. | reverse complement strand
ATTAGCAATTCTGCCAAAAATCTGTAACTTCGTACCCAAATTCTGCTAGCATTTGCCGCAATAGAGGTAAGCTGAGTCCGATAACGTTACTATGGCAACCTTCTATTTTTTCCACGAATAAACCTCCACAACCCTCAAGTGCAAAGCCACCAGCACATTTGAGTGGTTCACCTGTAGCTACATAGGCTTTAATAGTGCGATCGCTCATTTGAGCGAAGTAAACTCTTGTTACCTGACACTTTACCAAAGTTCGATTTTGGAAAAGGTCGATCAAGGCATGACCTGTGTAAAGATCGCCAAAGTTGCCTTGCATTTTTTGCCAGCGTTGCCATGCTTCCTCGGAAGAAGCTGGTTTGCCGTATATCTCACTGTTAATAGCCAAAACAGAATCACAACCTATTATCAAAGCAGATTCAAACTGAGGAGCTACAGTTTCTGCCTTCTGCTGTGCTAAAGTTTGCACTAGTTGTGCAGGCTCAGTTAGTTGGACTAGCGACTCATCAAAATCACTAGGGCAAACTATCGGTTCAATTCCCGCAGATTGTAATAGACGGCGTCGCGCCGAAGAAGCAGAAGCAAGTACGAATTGCGGAATGTTCATAAGTAGAGATGGTATGTTATTAGTTGATAATTGCTAATTG
>CAZZYE010000428.1:0-6731 GCA_964658145.1 uncultured Stigonema sp. | reverse complement strand
GTGGGCAGTGCCCACCCGACACTACTAATTGTATTCACAGTCTGATTTCTCGTTTTATTTGCTGATATAGCGATCCTATTTGATTTATGAGAAATGAACCGCTGAGGACGCAAAGGACGCAGAGAAAACAAAGGAGAGGTTTTTTTGGGTTCTGGGCGATCAATAAAACTGCGGAGATGTTTAGCCTGTTCCCGTCGAAGTTGAGCAAGAATTCCAGCATGAGTGCTGCTAGAATTTTCGCAGGTGAAGTAGGGACAAAGTTGTGAGTCTACAGGAAGTTCTTAACCTAGCAAAGCAGCTTTCAACGGTAGATAAAGTGCGTTTAATTCAGCTAATAGCACCTGATATCGAGCGCGAATTAGTGGATAACCCGCCTACTCCCCGTAAATCATTATGGGGTTTGTGTGCTGCTTTGGGAAAAGCACCGTCAGCAGATGAAATTGATACAGCCCGCAATGAAGAATGGGCTAACTTCCCACGGGAGGACATTTAATGCTGCGTGCTGTCAGCTTTGTAATCCCACCGCAATTTGTTGATGTGGCTGGGGATTTTTCTGAAGGGCTGGCAGTCGTATGGATTGACGACAAGTACGGCTACATTGATCATAGTGGTCAGTTCGTAATCAAACCGCAATTTGATGGCGCTTGGTTCTTTTGCGAAGGACTGGCATCGGTAAAGATTGACGGCAAGCAGGGCTATATCGACAAGAGTGGTCATTTCGTCATCCCACCGCGATTTGATGGCGCCTGGTCCTTTCGCGAAGGACTAGCATTGGTAAAGATTGGTAGCAAGTCGGGCTATATCGACAAGAGTGGTCACTTCGTCATCCAGCCCCAATTTGATAGCGCTTGGTCCTTTTGCGAAGGACTAGCATCGGTAAAGATTCGTAGCAAGCGGGGCTATATAGACAACAGTGGTCACTTCGTCATCCAGCCCCAATTTGATTGTGATGGCGCTTGGCACTTTTGCGAAGGACTAACAGTGGTAAAGATCAGCGACAAGTGGGGTTATATCGACAAGAGTGGTCAGTTTGTAATCCCACCGCAATTTCATCAGGCTTTTTCCTTTTCTGAAGGACTAGCAGTGGTAAAGATTAGCAAGAAGTACGGCTATATAAACAAGAGTGGTCACTTCGTCATCCAGCCCCAATTTAATTGGGCTTTAAACTTTACCCAAGGACTGGCATTGGTATGTATTGGCGACAAATACGGCTATATTGGC
The DNA here is from genome assembly GCA_964658145.1 of uncultured Stigonema sp. Lineage (GTDB taxonomy): Bacteria > Cyanobacteriota > Cyanobacteriia > Cyanobacteriales > Nostocaceae > Stigonema. The sequence continues at coordinate 5,510 of CAZZYE010000428.1, read as the reverse complement.
AATCCCTTGAAGTAGGGTGGGCATTGCCCAGTAAAACCCGGATATGGTGGGCAATGCCCACCCTACGTTTATTTGAAAAATCAAATAGGAATTCTATATATTCCCCATTCTGAGAATGAAATTTAAAATTTAATTAACTTTAAACGATGCTGACTGAGAGTTCTGACGTTGGGTGAGAAAGTTGTTGACATATTCTTCGTCAAAAATTTGCCGTCCTAATGCCAGTGCTTGTTGCCTCTCCTCTTCACTCATGTAATCATCTCCTTGACGTCCACTTGGAGTGGTTTGAGGATCTCCTCCTGCATCTAGGTATCGCTGGCGTGCGATCGCGAATATTTCTAGCATTCTTTGAGCTTGCTGCTGTTTTAGGCTATTAGATTGCGTCATAGTTGTGATTCCCATCCAAACGGAACTACTTCACCGTTTCGTAATATCGATGCCAAGGGTAAAACAGTGCTGGGAGTTTGAATATGCCAATACCCTGTGTCTTCATCATATAGTCTCCAAATTAGTAAATTCAGAGTTTCCAAGGCATTTATTACCAAGAATTGTGCTTCAGTTGGTTCCACAAGTTGTTAGTTTGTAAATGAGCCAACGCTCATCTTATCAAAGGAGCGATCGCCTGCTTTGCCCCCTCATCCACAACCCTAACCCACTCAAAAACACCAACCCCATCACCCCAGCTAAAGGATTCTTATTCACACCAGTTATCCAATCTGGAACCTGAGGAGAATATTTCATTAATTCCCCAACATTAATGATGTAGTATCCCCAGACTAAACCACCATGTAGACCAATCGGTAAGCCCAAGCGTCCCCTACGCCAACGCTTTCCCCATACTTGCGTTAACCCTAGTAGTAATAACGCAGGAAATTGAGGTAGTGTATGAATAATTGCCTCTAGGGGCTTGATAAAGTGTGATATCGCAAATAAAAAGGCATCTATCCAAAGTGCGATCCGCAGGGTGTAATCTCGTTGCAACTCATCCAGCAACCAGCCACGAAATAACAATTCCTCGGCAAACCCTATGCCTAAGCCTACTATTAAACCTTCTAAAATCACTCTGCGGAAGTAACCATAAAATTGAGGTTGTTGCCATATTAGCCAACCTAATGCTCCTTCTAACCCAAATAGTATCAGGAGGCTAATTGTGGCGATCGCCAACCCACGCAGTAAATCCACACCGTTTTGCCGCGTTATTTCTAAGCCATAGTGCTGCAATAGCTTGTCAATGTTGTAGATGTACTTGCCCCATAGCCTGAGTAAGAAGATGAACTCTACATATAGCAGCACAATTGTCAATATACTAACTAAGTTAGTATCTTTGACAAGTAGGTAAATCGGTGCAGCTAAGGGTAACCACAGTACTAATAAAGTCAGCACAAAGCAGCCCAGCCTGATAGGGGCAGGGTACTGGGCTAAGCGGAGAAGTTTTATTTTCATATAGGGGTCTGAATAGCTATTAGCCAATCGCTAATCATAGTAGAGCAATTAGCAATTAGCAGTGGTGACACCCATTGGCTTATTGATCTGGTTCAATTGTGCTGGTCAAACCTTGATTTTTCAAGGTTTCGCAATAGAATTCGGCGTGTTCCTGAGCGCAAGTAATCACTAAAGCTATTCCATTAGTGTGGGCTTCCATCATGATGCTTACAGCTTGAGGTTGGGTAAGGCTGGGTACTGTGGTTAATAAAACCTCCACCACATGCTCCATGGAGTTGTAACTGTCGTTATGAAGCAAAACGCGATACGGAGGCGCTAGCTTACGGGATGTGGAACGCTTCTCAAGGGTTTCGACTGACACGGCTCTTTGTTTTTTTCTAGTAAATTTACTACAATAGAGTCACTGCTAAGCCGTAGCTTAACAGTTATTAATTTATTGTATAGCATTTATAGGTAATTGGTTATTGGGAAAAAGCAAGATTTCTTTTACCCATGCCCCACTCCCCACTCCCCACTCCCCATTCCTGATGATTAGCCCCAACTTTCAACCAGGACAAATTGTATCTTTAGAGCATGACGACAAGAGGCTATATGCAGAAGTCATTCAAGTTGTGGTTTCCCGTCGGTTGTGCTGGGTGCGTCCTTTAATGCTGGTTACCAATACCTATGTACCGCAGCTAATAACCGACTTGCGAGACGCATCTGACCTTCTTTGGTCTATAGATATGTTTCGACCAGCCCTAGACACAGAAGTCATTACGTTGTTGAGCACAGTTTTGGCAAAAGAACCAAAACCTGGAACTGACTCAGCCGCAAAGCTTCAACTCAATCAGTTTATTCACCAAGTTTGGCAAGCGCATAATTAGGTAAGCATAAATAAACCTAAAAGTTAAGCCTAAGCGCGAGCTGCATGGCGATTTACTACTAACTAATGCCAGTGAGGAAGCACATTAGCACATTTTACGCCACGCTATATATTTTTATTGGCAATTTTTAAGGTTGTTTAGGTGCAGCGCGACGTGTGGTGAAAATTAGTCTAGTAAGGTACTTATTGGTACACTCAGTTAAAGAGGGAATAGAGGTAGGGTATTTTTTGGGTTAACTTAATTTTGTGTTCGTAGCCTCAATGCTCAGCAGCTAGGATGACTATCTCAGGCTAGCAACCAACTGAATTCGTCCTGCATCCATTTCTGCCATCAATAGTTCCAAAGCTTCGTAGTCAACATCAGAAATGTAACCCATTTCAGTCAGTTCTGAGTTAATTTCATTTTCTATTTCAGGAGTTAATTTTTTAATATCAAGAGCTTTTTCTACCAATTGACGAATAGCGTACCTAGTTCTCATAAGAAATAAACCTACTATGTTTAAATACTAATTATCTGAGCGAAAGCTTAGGATAAAATGTGATCCGGATTACAAAATATTAGTGATTTAGCTCACACGGAATTAACTACGTATTTGTCCTGTTGCTAATGCAGATAATGAGTAAAAAATGTCTAAGTAAGAGTACTGAATTTTCGGCTTTTACTAGCATAGATAAGCTAAAGTCTCAGAATAAGTAAGGTGTTTCTGCTTAGCTAGCTGTTAATTATCTCGATAGGGACAAATTTTGATTTTTTTTTATTTGCTCAAAGTTAATGTATATTTAAATACAATATTTTTAGAAGACGTGTAAGAATCTTTAAATAAAGACTCTACAGTTATAAAGATTTAGCAAAGAAACCTAAGACGAATGGTCGATGTCCGAAAAAACAGTTTATGGTCAAATACATCTAAACTTTAAAGCTCATTAACTTTAATAGGATATAACAATGCAAGCAGTGCTGAATTCTCTAAAAGTTACAGTTATTCGTCCCCAAGGTAGCCTAAATGCCACAAATGCCTTAGAATTTGAGACAGACCTAACAACAGCATTGGCACAAGATGGAAATACTGTCTTGTTACTAGATCTAGAGCAAGTACAATCATTAGACAGCGCTAGCTTGATGGCATTGGTGTCAGCCCGGAAAACGGCTCACAATTTAGGACGGCGTTTCAGCCTTTGCTCTATTTCTCCGTCAATCAGAATTATCTTTGAACTTACTCAACTTGATAAAGTATTTGAAATATTTGAAACTAAAGCTGCATTTGAAGCTGCAAGCCGGACTTTGGAAGAAGGTACGCTGGTGTTTGTCTAAAAGGCTTTGGCAGAAAAATAGTTCAGTTTTGGAGAGGACGCTTAATCAATGCTAAGGTTGGAGGTGAGTAGCTGTAATTAAAATAGCTAGAAGATAGCGACCGTGACTGTTGCAGTAGAAAAATTAATCACATCGGATATTTTAAAGCCAGCTCGTTACCTAGGTAACGAGCTCTTAGCAGTACATAAGCCTTGGGATACGGCAGCAATACGCTGGGTATTAACTTATCCAGAAGTATACGAAGTCGGTGCATCTAATTTAGGGCATGTCATCCTCTATAACATCTTGAATGCCCAACCTCGCCAGTTATGCGATCGCGCTTATCTACCAGGACCAGATCTGGCAGCAAAACTACGGGAAACAAATACGCCGCTTTTTGCTGTAGAGTCAAAGCGATCGCTCCGGGAATTTGACATTTTAGGCTTTAGTCTGAGTTACGAGTTAGGAGCAACCAACATTTTAGAAATGTTGGACTTAGCTGGTATACCCTTAACATGGCGAGAAAGGCAGGGAGATGGGGGAGATGGGGGAGACAAGGGAGGGAGGGGGGATGCTTCCTTGTCCTCCTCATCCTCCTCATCCTCCCCTACTCCGTGGGGGCCCCGAGTTCCCCAGTCCCGTTGATTTTTGCTGGTGGACAAACGGCAACATCTAATCCTGAACCTTACGCCGACTTCTTCGACTTTTTCGCCTTGGGAGATGGGGAGGAACTGTTACCAGAAATTGGCTTAGTTTTGGAAGAAGGTAAAAAAGCCGGATTGAACCGCCAAGAGTTATTGCTAGATTTGGCTCAAATCCCAGGCGTATATGTTCCTCAGTTTTATGAAATGGCAGGTAGCGGCTCAGTTTATCCTAACCGCCCTGATGTGCCAAAAAGAATTCTCCGACGAGTAGCAACGCCGATACCAGCATATTCCATTGGACTAGTACCCTATGTGGAGACGGTGCACGATCGCCTGACGATTGAAATTCGGCGCGGTTGTACTCGTGGCTGTCGCTTCTGTCAACCTGGAATGCTCACCCGACCAGCGCGAGATGTAGAACCAGAAAAGGTTGTGGAAGCGATTGAAAAGGGAATGCGGACAACTGGATACAATGAGTTTTCCTTGCTATCCTTAAGTTGTTCTGATTATTTGTCTCTGCCAGCGGTAGGGATGGAAATCAAAAATCGTTTAAAAGAAGAAAATATTACCCTTTCTCTACCAAGCCAACGAGTAGACAGATTTGATGAAAATATTGCCAACATCCTTGGCGGTATGCGGCAAGGTGGACTGACCTTTGCCCCAGAAGCTGGAACCCAGCGGATGCGGGATATCGTGAATAAGGGTTTGACAAATGAAGAACTGTTAAGGGGTGTGAAAACTGCTTGGGAGAAAGGTTGGGATAAGATTAAGTTGTATTTCATGATTGGCTTACCAGGTGAAACTGATGCTGATGTGTTGGGCATCGCAGAAACTGTAAGCTGGCTACAGCGCGAGTGTTGGCGTTCTGGCAGAAAACCGCTCTCGTTTAACTTGACGATTTCTAACTTTACGCCTAAGCCTCATACACCGTTTCAGTGGCACTCGGTTTCTACTACGGAGTTTAAGCGCAAGCAAGGGCTACTGCGACAAGCATTCCGCCAGATGAAGTCCGTCAAGGTGAATTTCACTGATGTCCGCATTTCGGCAATGGAGGATTTTATTGGTCGAGGCGATCGCAGTTTGGCGACCGTTGTGCGCCGTGCTTGGGAACTAGGTGCCGGAATGGATTCTTGGTACGACAATTTAGATGAAGCTTTTACAGCTTGGTCCGTGGCGATCGCCGAAGCAGGCTTGGACTGGAAATACCGCCTAGTTGAAAACGGTGAGTGGAACCTTTTTCAGGTAGGGGGAGTGGGGAGTGGGGAGT
>CAZZYE010000427.1:0-6732 GCA_964658145.1 uncultured Stigonema sp. | reverse complement strand
TGAGACAGCCCTTGCAGCTTGTTTCACTCCCAATCGGATCTGCGCTCCCGTTGGGCAGGAGCGCCCCTACGACTGTGGTCTGATTACCTGAAAATTGCTCTAATATTTATGGAGGGGAAATGCTAGACAACGCACTGTACAATATTACGGTTTACAATTAAAGAGCATAAACTGAAAAAAATGTTATGAATTCCTTTTCATCTGTAACATCACAAAATAAGAACCAAGACAATAGTGAGGTTTTAGTAAACGTTATTGTCAAGCAAGAAGCTAATGGCAGAACAGTTGCTATTGTTCCAGGGTTGCCTGAATTACAAGTTGAAGCAAGCGATCGCATAACAGCATTAGCCCAACTTCAGCAACGTCTAGAAACCCATCTAGCTGGTGCAGAAATTGTTTCAATATCAGTAAAGTTGCCATCTACTGAGCAGAAAAATCCTTGGTTAGCAATGGCTGGAGTTTTTAAAGATGACCCACAATTTGAGCAAATGCTCTCAGCTATAGAAAACTATCGACATGAAATTGATACTACAACAGAAGAGACTTTTCCGCAAGAGTAAGAGCATATTTGCTATCGTATAAATAAGATGACAAGATGGGTACTTGATACTGACCATGTTTCGCTACTACAACGAGGTCATCCAGTAGTAGTTAGTAAAGTAGCTGCTGTAAATCCTTTAGAAATAGCAGTCACAATAATAACTATTGTTGAGCAGATGTACGGTCGTTTAGACGTAATTAAACGAGCAAAATCAAAGCAAGAATTAGTTAGGGCTTACACTTTATTAAGAGAAACATTTAATCGGTTATGTCAAGCTAATATTCTTGACTTTGATGAAGCCGCATTTGATATCTATAACGAATTATTAAAGCAAAAAATTCGCATTGGTACACAAGATTTAAGAATAGCAGCCATTGCACTTTCTTTAAATAGTACAGTTGTAACCCGCAACCTTAAAGATTTTGAGAAAGTCCCCAATTTGAAAATTGTGGATTGGTCAATTCCTTAATGAAATTATTCAAGAATTCGTTGCAAATCCCGAACCCAGTCCTACAGGTGGAGAGATTTTTGAAGAAATGGTCAATTTCTTCAAAACAGACAAATGGCACTTTGTCCAGATTGAAGGACGGCCAGTTTTACAGATTGTTTTTCAGGGCGAAAATGGCACATGGATATGCTACGCCAGCACCAGAGTTGAACGACAGCAATTTATCTTTTACTCAATTTGCGCAAGTCTTCACCCCATAAAATAAGCGGCTGTCCGTGGCTGCGATCAAGTGAGATCGCTGTTTAGGATTGGAGGGTTTTGGGAAGGGAAAATGTCCGTATTCCCCTTAAGTTCCCCTCTCCTGAAATATCACCTACTAAATTTATTTGACGATCCCTCTGGGCAGCAACCACCACTACTGAGTAAGTATCTCAAAATAGACGAGCGAATAGGAAATTACCTGCTTAATGTTGACGAAATTGACACTCGTCTCCGGGTTTATACTAATTATCTTGTTCCTCAAATCGCGCTAAACGATTTATTAATGCCAGTTGAGATGAAACAACGCCTAAAGCTGCTAACTCAGAAAAAAGAGGCTTTGACAGAAGGGTTTATTTTCTATTTCCAAGGTTCTTACGGTGTCGGTAAGCAGACAACTGCTGAGGCACTGTGTCATGAATTTAACATGGGGCTGTTGGTAGTTGATGGCGATCGCATAGCATCTGTTTTAGAAAATCGCCCACCAAATTCAGAACCCAGTGCATTTGAGACAACCATCTGCTTGCTTTGTCGTGAGGCGAGTTTGCAGAAAGCGGCTATCTACTGGAAAGGCTTTGATAATTTACTAGAAGATGGTAAAGAGGTGTGGCTAAAATCATTCATGCGGCAGATGGAAGATGTGAACCCACTGACAATTCTTGCAGGAAATGTCACCTGGGAACCAGTAGATGCCCTGCAAAACATTCCCTTCTTGCGCGTTGAGTTTCCCCATCCAACAACCGCTGAACGGTTAACGCACCAACCCTTAATGAGAAATTAAAGCTGATTCCCAGCTATTTCTGAAGCGCCTGTTGAAATGTCTTAATGGCATCCACATGATTCACCATATTAATGCAACGTAACAACAAATCCAGATCGATCCCTTTGACCTCCTCACTACTGGAAACCTTTTCATAGTGGAGTGTATTGCCCTCTAAGCGCAGGTGATAGACCTCTAATACTCCGTCTTCCCAGAACCACACTTCCGGAATCTTCAGATGAGTATCACTCGACTCTTTGCAACTGGGCTACTTTAGGGTCGATAATTTTTTGACCGAGACTGTCGAACCTGATCGCCAGAGAAATTTTGCTACCCGAACCAAAAATGTGGGTAATTTCACCGATGCCAAAAGTTTTGTGAAGCACTTGCTCACCGACTTGCCAACTCTCAGCAGCACCTTGCTTTCTACGGGTTGTAGAAGCACTTTTGTTTGCAACTTGACTACTCCTGCGTGGAGTAGCTAATAACTCTTCGGGTAACTCCTCTAGAAATTGCGATGGTAGTGCAGGTTCGCGGGAACCGTAAAGGCGACGTTCGCGGGCGTGGGTTAAATACAATCGTTCTTGGGCGCGAGTAATACCTACATAACACAGGCGGCGTTCTTCTTCTAAAGATGTAGGATCGTTGATCGAACGGTAGTTGGGAAATAATCCCTGTTCCATTCCCACTAAAAACACAACAGGAAACTCCAACCCCTTAGAAGCGTGTAAAGTCATCAGTGAAACCGCTGTTTGTCCTTCTTTTAAGTTGTCCAAATCGGAACTGAGGGCGGTACTTTGCAGGAATGCTTGTAAAGAAACCTCTTGGTTTTCTTCTTCAAATTGCAACACCGCGTTAAACAATTCTTGCACGTTTCGCAATCTGTCTTCGGCTTCATCTGTACTCTGGGTTTGCAAGTCTTGGATGTAACCAGAGTTGTCCAGCACTCCTTGGACAATTTGGGAAACTGGAACCGTTTCTATTTGTGCTTGTAAGCCGCGAATCATCTCGGCAAAGGTATTGACAGCTTTAGCTGAACGTCCCGCCAATGTATTAACTGATGTCTCGTCAGTCAGTATTTCCCACAAGGGTGTGCCTAATTCTCGGGCGGCGTTAACGAGTGCGTCGATGGTGGCTTTACCAATACCGCGTCGGGGAGTGTTAATGATTCGCAACAAACTGACTGTATCAGCTGGGTTGGCGATCGCTCTTAAATAAGCTATTACATCTTTAATTTCTTTGCGATCGTAAAACTTCAATCCTCCCACAACTGTGTAGGGAATTCCTAACCGCACCAAAATCTCTTCAAACGGGCGAGATTGGGCGTTGGTACGATAAAGTATGGCAAAACTTCCCCAGTCCAACTCGGGATTCTGGGTTTCTAAAGTGCGAATTTGATTGATGACAAATTCTGCTTCTGCAATTTCATCATCTGCTTTATAACAATAAATCTCTTCACCAGCACCGCGTGTCGGTTTGAGAACTTTATCAATCCGTTGGGTGTTATTTTCAATCAGTTGGTTAGCTGCTTGCAAAATGTTTTCGCAAGAGCGATAGTTTTCCTCTAGCTTCACCATTGATCGGGTATCGTCGTCGGGCAACCCATCACCAAAGTCTTGCTGAAAGTCCAATAATATGGTAAAGTCAGCCATTCTAAAAGAGTAAATGGAGTTATGTACTAGAACTCCGTTGGCGACGTAGGTATGAGCAATGTCCACTTCTAAATCGTAAACTGCGCCTTCATACTCTTCTTGAAACACTTCTTCTATTTCATGCTCTTCTAATTGTCCATCCACATCCACCAAGACTTTCATCCCAGAGTGTAAGTGAGAAAGAGGCATAAAATCATAAGTGACACCTTTTACCAATGCTCGGCGGCGAATTTCTAAAGCCCCGGCTTCAGCTATTTTATGAGCCATAGCAACAGCTTCTTTGTAGGACACTCTGGCAGTTTCTAGTCGATAACCTTGATGATTTTTACCCGAACGAATTGAGAAACCAGCCGCTTGCAAATTGCTAGCAATGTCACTACGATTAGAACACCACTGTAAGCGATGATAGCTAGCAGACCTTTGACTCTCAAGCCTGGGTGTACCAAACATTACCAAATTTAGTGTCTGTCTCCTGTCACCGCTTTGTGGACGATAATGGGGAAATTCTGGATGTAACCACAAATCATCCATCAAGCAATGAGCATTAGTGATGGTATCAACTTCTTGGAACAAACGAAAAAACCATTCATCACTCATGCGTAATTGACGACCATCACTATGAAAAACTATAGTTGGTAGACCATATTTAGCTGCATAGTACGCTTCATAGTACCAAGCTTCTTCATAACTTGAAGTTGTTTTAAGTACCCAGAGTTTATCAGCATGTTCTTGAGCTGCTCGGACTCTAAAGCCTAATTCTTCTTTACCATAGTCGTTACTACGCAAACTTCTGGTCATTCCTACGCGATAACCTCTGTCCGCCCTGTACATTAAGTAAACATAGTAACGCCCAGCTTGTGGAACCATCCTAGTTAGGACAATGTGATGGGGAGTACCTTTAAGTAAATGTTTTCCAGCACGAACACACCAAAGAGAACCAGAAAAGTATCCCTTTTTGATGTGAGTAACTGTACTAGGATAAAGTTGATGTTGACCACTGGGTGCTAAAACTCGATCTCCTACCTTCAAAGTCTCAATTGGTACAGAACCTTCGCAAGTCTTGACTTCAGTTCCTGGTGGAAGGCACTGATCTGCATCACCAACCACAAAAGCCGAGCGATCGCGCCAGTCCCATTCACTTTTTCTAGTTTCCCCGTTCGTTACCAACAGGCGAATCAGATCGTATTGAGTGCGGTTAGTATCCTGATATTCATCTACAAGGATATGGCGAAACTTGTTGTGCCAGTAACCCAATACCTGCTCGTTTTGCTGAAACAGTCTGACTGGAACCAGAATCAAATCATCAAAGTCGAGGGCGTTATTTTCTGCTAGCCTACTTTGATAAGAATTGTAAACTTCTGCGATCACCCGTCCCCGATAATTTGGTTGTTCTCGCTCGAATTCTTCGGGTGATAAGCTTTGGTTTTTGGCGTTACTAATAGCATAGCGGACAGAACGTGGTTCAAACTTCTTGTCGTCTAGGTTAAGCTGTTTGGTAACGATTTCTTTCACTAGGCTTTGGGCGTCAGATTCGTCAAAGATCGAAAAATTGCGATTCCACCGACGTCCTTTTTCGTCTTGGTATTTTTCAATATCAAAGCGGAGAATGCGAGAAAATAAACTGTGGAAAGTGCCACACCATAAATCTTTGATGATGGTTCTCCAAACTTTGGACTTCAGCTTTGTCTGGTCGTATTCTGGCAACAAATCAAAACGCTCACCGTATTCTGTCATTGCCAACTGTTCGGTAAATAGCTTCTGAATCCGCTCTTTCATCTCCCGTGCAGCTTTGTTGGTAAAGGTTACCGCCAGAATATGTTCTGGATCGACACGGTGTTGCACAATTAGGTTAGCAATACGATAAGTCAGCGCTCGTGTTTTACCGGAACCCGCACCAGCAACAACTAGTAAGGGACCGCAGAAATGTTCAACGGCGCGGCGTTGACTGGGGTTGAGGTGACTGAGGAAGTCGATGGTTGTGGTCATGGGTGTGAGGAGTGGGTAGGGCTAAGACACAAGCCGCAGAGATGAAATGGGGTTACATAGCTATTGATTAGGCTACACTATCCTACCCAAACTTTGTCAATCAAATTAGGTCTACGCGAACAGAGACTCCATTAGTGCCCCTACCGCATGGTGTATGCAACCGAGAAGCGCTGTATTTGTACTCATTAGAATGCTTCCCACAACCAGTCCTTACACTTCACTAGAACGCGGCGGCTCTATCATAATTAATGTAGAAGCAAGGGAAAAAAAGCTATGCTGTCAGTCAAAGGCACATTTCAAAAAGGTGTGGTTCACCCAAGCGAATCGATAGAAGGGCGCGAGGGACAGTCTGTCATAATTGTCTTTGTAGAAGACGACAACACTGACAAGCCAGCACCAAAAGAGGACTCAGATTGGGATAAGCTGAGACAGTTAATTAACGACTGTGCAGTTGATACGGGTATTGACGACCAGGCACACCAGCATGACCATTATCTTCATGGAACGCCGAAGCGAGAATAGTAACTTTGACGAAAGTTTTTGTAGACACAGCTGCTAGGATCGCCCTTCTTAATGTAAGGGATGCACTTCACCCCCAGGCAAATCAGGTAATGGACAGATTGGTTCGGTTGAAAACGCCTTTGGTAACAACAGAGTTTATACTGTTAGAGGTTGGAGACGCTTTGTGTGCAACTAACAGTCGCAGTCAGACAGTTGCTTTTATCAGCAGTTTGCGACTTTTGGAAAGTGTGCAAATTATCCCAGTTAGCCAAAAGTTGTTGGATGAAGGTTGGACGCTTTACAGTCAGCGTACAGACAAAGATTGGGGACTAACTGACTGTATCAGTTTTGTGGTGATGACCCAGGAGGGGGTGACTCAAGCTTTTACGTCTGACCGCCATTTTGAGCAAGCGGGGTTTGTCAAACTTTTGTAAATGTCATGTAGTGAAGAATGAGTCGAGGTCACGGGACAAAATCCAGCATCAGCAGGTTTAGCTGAGCAAATGGTGGGTCTGCTGATGGAAACACAAAAGTAGGAATTGTAGGAATTGTATACATGGGTGGTTCATTGGACCTTGGAAGGTGA
>CAZZYE010000426.1:1231-6739 GCA_964658145.1 uncultured Stigonema sp. | reverse complement strand
CTTTCGGAGGGAAACACTCGGACGTACTGCTCGCTGTCTCACGAATTACGAATTAGTAATTATTCAGTCAATAGTCCCTACTGATGACTATTGACTAAACATGAATTTGATTGGTTGGGTGGGTTTAGCCCAACTTTACCATGCCCAACCTCCAAAAATTTAGGGCAGCAGACTCAACATAAATGGCTGCTGATAAATTCTTTGGTAAAGCTATTGCAATAATAATTAAAAATTTCTAATTAAAAATCAAAATTAAAATTTTGAATCTTTAATTTTTAATTTTTAATCTTATTCCACTTCATTAAACAGATGTTCTTCTAACAGCGGTTGGACTTGGCGAAACTCTTCTGGAGATAGTAATTCAGGGTTACCTGATTTCGCTATCCGTGCAAAGAACAGCAGTGGATCGAGGGGAGTGTAAATTGCATACTCCTGATCTTCTTGATAGAAGCTAGCTAGGAGCTGTAATTGCTCAGGCTCTAAGTCAGCTCCTTCATCTTCGATTTCTAAAGTAAAGAGTTCTGATTCCTCAACTGGTGGTAATTCACCAGCAACGGTGAGAGCATAGGCAGTATTCTTAAGAATCAGGTTTTGCTCAGATAAGACAGCCTGGGCAATGCTAAAAATTTGGTCAATTATGGCATCATCTTCTACCAGAATAGCTTCTTCTTCCTCGCCGTCACCTTGCCAAGCAAAAATTTCTACAGGTGAGTCAACAGGAAGAAGCAAAACGTACTCTTGCTCATCCACAGAGAGTGAATGCTCAATATAACATTCCAGCGCTCGCCCTTTTTCATCGCTTAAAGTGATGGAACCAGCATGAGCATTATCATTTTCTTCAGGAAATTCAGAGGAAAACATAGCCGTGGTGTGGGACATTATAATTACCAGTAACTGTGGAATTGTCTTAACTGTTTTTTTGACAGCTAATGTCAATCAAATCTCAGTATATCTGGCTTAATCAGTTTCAGAATATCATGCTCCTCGATAGCATTACTCAGTAGATTGAATAGGCTTTTTATACCTGGAGCGCCTGGTGTCTAACCATTGTTGTAAAATCAAACATGCTGCCTTACGGTCAATTAATTCTTTATGGCGTGATGGCGATCGCTTCTCGGCTATTAGGAGTTGCTCTGCCTGAAATGAAGTTAATCGCTCATCTACATATTCCACTGGCAGTAAAAGCGCCTTGGCAACTCTGGTCGCAAACTTTTGTACTTTTATCGCTTGAAAACCCACAGAGCCATCCATTGAATAGGGTAACCCAACAACTAGTAATTGCACTTTGCGCTCATTAACCAGCTGCCTTATTTTCTCCACATCCTTCTCAAAAGATGTGCGCTCAATTGTGGTGATCCCAGTAGCAATCAAACCTGTGCCATCGCAGCCTGCTACACCAACACGCTTACTACCAACATCTAATCCTAAAGCGGAGATAAAGTGCTGGGGAGTAGGGGGAGCAGCAGATGTGGCAACGGATTTTGTAACAGATGTAACGGATAAGTTATCTGTGAGTCCCACAGTTAAATCATCCGTTACATCCGTTAGGTCATCCGTTGCCGCATCCGTTGCCTCTTCTCCCTTGTCACTAGCCACGTAACTACTCCTGCGGTACATCAGTTGAATCAGGCTTGCCAGCGGCTTCTCTACTACAGTTATGCAAAGGAAATGCAATAGTTTCTTTGGATGAATTGGGTTGTACGGCTCTATCTGACGACACCTGCTGTCTTTGTTGCGCCCATGACATGCCACCCGGTATGGGTTTACGTGCTGGTTGCAAACCTTGTAAAACCTCAGGCAGTTGAATTCCTTCTAAGGAAACAAATTTAGATTCCCGTACCTTGTGCCATACTGAGCGAGACATGATTAAGATGTGTTCTATACGACTTGCCCCTATTTGCTCCAAATATTCTTCTCCCTCTGGCTGATAGTCTGCCGAAGTTAATTGCAAAGCTTGCTTGGGAAAATCTTGAGCGATGCGAGCCAGTTGGGACAGCAACTCCGGATACAGCCAAGTGTAGGCAGGGTGAACTGTCAGCATTGCTACATGTGGTTCTTGACCTTTGCGGTCTAGTGTGATCTGAAAATAGCCGATCGCTGCTTTGCGTTGTGGTTCAAACACATAGCCACTGACTACTTCTATTTTGCTTACCCACTGCCTGATAGCATCAGTTAAAGCGCCGAACAAACTGGTTTTAAAGTCTTGAGTTTGGCGGTCAAATACCTGTCGCACTAAAGGTGGCATTGATGCGGTATCCAATTGATACAGCAACTGAGCGTCAGCATTACTTACAGGTAGTAGATTTGGCAAGTCTGGCTCTGATCCCGCCAATTCTGCCAGCAAATCTGCTGTTATTTCCCAGTGGGTCATTTCTGCTAGGCGCTGGAATCCATTTTGCCGATAAAGTGCCAGCGCCTCTGTGTCATTGACATTTACGAACAATATCCAGGTGCGAGCTTCTAAAATCGACTCAAAGCAGTAACGCAAAAGTTGCGAACCAATCACTTGCTTATCGGCGGCACGATCTAGCATCACACGCTCAACTCGCCAAGTGGTGCGCGTACTGTTAAAGGGCGATACTTTGATCATCCCTAAAAGTGTACGCCCTTGTTCTGCTACATAGGCACAAAAACGATACTTTAGCGGGTTGGGGAACCAACTAAAAAAATTAAGTAACCCATACCAGCGGCTGAGCCAATGCATTTGCCGTGTAGCAGCACTAGCTCCCTTGGAGGTGTGGGCTGCGAATGACTCTTGGGTTAAGCGTTCGATTCCGTCTAAGTCCCGATGTTGGACTGGTCGGATGATTACGCTGAGATTTCGGGGAAGTAATGAAGTCATTTTCATTCGAGCCGCCATTCAGCCTTAAGTAACGGAGTCAGAAGAACTGCTGCAATGATCTTAACGGCTTTGTACACTTTACCATCAAGTCAAAAGGGTGATTTTCATAACTAAACATTTAAAAAACTTAAAAAGCAGACTGGCTGACATACACTGTCTTTGTTGAACCAACACAATCTGCTTTGTTTTTATTTATTTTTATGTAACATTATTTAACATTTCTTAAAGATTATAGGACTTGTCGAGAAACCAGCTTTTCAAAATGAGCTTGGGTTTGATGGAGTAATTGCTCTCGACTATCCGACATAGTTAGCTTTAGGGGTGGAACCAGATTGCGAGCTTGCAGAGTCATATGAAGCTGTAAATGGGCAACGTATTCACTAAAGTCTTCACGCGCCGCACCTGCACTCATTAATAAATTTGATTCCCTTGCCACTTTGTTCTCCTTAATACAGACTAAATTTTCACTGTTGCTTTACATGACCAAAACCTATCACGTTGTTTTGCTGATCTTCTGACTTCGCAATGAAGTTTAATGATTTTTACATAAATTGCTAATTGCTAATTGCTGATTGCGACGTTAGCCCTTCGGGTTCGCCATAAAGCTGGTGCAGTCGCCTGGGCGAGGGAAACCCCTTCGGGTTCGCCAGTCGCCTGGGCAAGGGAAACCCGCCGGACGCTGGACTCACCGCCTCATGCGCGCTGCTTCACCAGTTCCCAGGGCGCGGGAAACAAGCTGCAAGGACTGGTCTCACCATTAGCTATTAGCCATTAGCTATTAGCAATTCTTACCTAGTCATTGCCTCTACTGGTGCTTTCACTGACACATATGGCTTTTCTGTACCTTGTGCTAGATATTCAGCTAGTTGAGACTCTATTTCCTCGCGGACAATTTGGCGATACTCCATGAAATGCTCAATATGGGCGCAGGTATCGAGATAAAGATCAAAAGCCTTGGGGTTACGCTTGATGATGCTGAACAAGTGATGCCAGAACTTCCAGCGAGTTTCTCGTTTTATGCCTTGTCGCCAGATAATGATCAGGAAAGCTTTCAGAATCACCCATTCTGGCATTTTGAACGGCGCAGTCCAACTCGGACTACCCATGATCAGGAAACAACGGTAGGTGCGATCCAAGTACCGCATAGGGTCATATAAAGCACAAAAAGCTTCCGTGTATTCCCTGGCAATATCTTCTAGGGGACGGGTGGGGATGAAGTTCATCAAAGTCGTTTGGTTGATGTTACCGTCTTTATTTTCCCGAAGGCGTCCTTCTTTATTGAGGCGATGCCAAAGGGCAGTATTTGGTAACGCTTGCAACATGGCAAAAGTCGTAGAGGGAATTGCTGCAAGTTCTGCAAAGTGGACAATGCGATCGCCTGCGCCTTTTTTTTCCCCATCAAACCCAATAATAAACCCAGCCATCGGACGCAACCCTGCTTTGATAATGCTTTCCACCGCCTCAGTCAGGGAGTTGCGAGTATTTTGAAACTTCTTCGTTAGTTGCAAACTTTCCTCATCTGGTGTTTCAATTCCCAAAAACACCGCTTTAAAGCCGCACTCAACCATTAACTCCATCAATTCTGAGTCTTGTGCCAGGTCAATTGAAGCTTCCGTGTCAAAATGGAAGGGATACTTGTGTTCTGCCATCCAGCCTTTTAACTCTTGCAGCAACAATTTGACATTACGCTTGTTGCCAATAAAGTTGTCATCTACCATGAAAACACCGCGTCGCCAACCTAACTTGTAGAGGTAATCTAACTCTGCTAACAGTTGTGCAGGTGCTTTGGTACGCGGCTTACGACCGTAGAGAACTATAATATCGCAAAATTCGCACTGGAAAGGACAACCCCGCGAAAACTGAATCGACATCATGCTGTAAGCATCAAGTTCTAGCAAATCAAAGCGGGGTATTGGAGTGGTTGTCACATCTGGTTTTTCTGTAGTGCGGAAAATACCAGATGTCTCACCCCGTTCAATTGCGGCGACAAACATTGGTAGTGTGATTTCCCCTTCATCCAGAATCAGAAAATCGGCACAGACCGACTGAACTTCGTGAGGTACTGAGGTGGGGTAGGGACCACCTACGGCAACTAACTTACCACGTCGCTTTGCTTCTTGAATTTGCTCCAGTAAATCTTGTTTTTGGACTATCATGGCGGAGAAAATTACCACATCTGCCCATGCCCATTCTTCCTCTGTTGCTGGTCGGATATTGCGATCGACTAGTTTAAATTCCCATTCTTGAGGTAGAATAGCCGCTACAGTCACCAAACCCAAGGGTGGTAGCAAAACTTTGCGATTAACTAATGCCAAGATTTTTTCGTAGGACCAAAAGGTTTTGGGAAAAATAGGATAAACCAATAAAACTCGCACTCTTCTTCAAACCTCACATTTGGACAACAACTTGGATTTTGAGTTAAGCAGTTGGGAGATGGAACTCTCACTAACAGATCAAAACAATTAGTTATAAATAAGACAGGATAAAGTCCTATTTTTGTTCCTATCGCAATCTTAATTTTTGGCGAACCGTCAAGATGAGCAACGGATCGGAACGGATGTAACGGATGAATTAACGGTGGGACGACGAGATCTAGCATCTGCTATAGGCAAACCGTCAAGATGAGCAACGGATCGGAACGGATGTAACGGATGAATTAACGGTGG
>CAZZYE010000426.1:0-1131 GCA_964658145.1 uncultured Stigonema sp. | reverse complement strand
GACGACGATATCGAGCATCCCCTATATCCGCTACAACATCCGTTGCTCAAGACGCCCCTGTTCGCCAAGTAAAAATTTTTAGGGTGCGCTCCTCGTAGTGTAACGCACCTAATGTAGAGTGTAACCTGTTTTAACAGATACGGTTTTCACCCTGCTATGTTCTACACCACTAATTTTCAAAACGTCACTCATTGTGACACAGTAATTTGGCAACCCGAAACTGGCGGGATTGATGACAAGTTGATAGGTAAAATGTCGATAGTTCATACAGAACTTATCCCAATCAGCCATTTGAATGCGGAACAAAAAGATCATCAAATTGGCTAACGATAAAGATAGGGGGATGCGAAAGTAAATCTTTTTGTCAAGATAGGTGCAAACTTCTTCAATTGCTTGGTTGGCAGTTAACTTTGCTTGACCTAAAACTAAGTAGCGCGGTTCATCTTTTTTGGGAGGGTTATCAATCAAATGTCGCACGACAGTAGCAATGTCTCGCCCGTGGATGAAGTGGAAACTGCCGTCTGCTTTAAAAAAGCGAATCAAATCTATATATTTTGCGACTGCTGGAATGCCAGATGTTAGATGAGAATAGGGTTTATGGCGATCGCCACCCAGCGTTAAAGTCGGAAAAACAGTGGTAATTTTAGGTGCTATCGCTAATTTCGCTAAACGATGCAAGCAATCGTATTTGGAACGGATGTAATCATGACCCAGTTCCCCTGCTTCCTTTAATGGTTGATTATGATAATTCAAAACACTAGCAGTGGAAAAATAGATCACCTGTTCGCATCTGTTTGGATCTAGTAGTTCCAGCAACTCTAGTGTCTTCACTACATTAATATCAAATGTCTCTGTGCCGCCCCAAGCTGTTGCCGTTAACACAGCAGTATCTATTGTTTTCAGCAATTCGGCAAAACGATTAATTTCTTGCATATCACCCTGCAAAACGGTGATCCCTGAACGTGCCTGAGTATCAACTTGCAGTTTACTTGGGTTTCTTACCAGCAGATACAGTTCGTAACTGGTTTCCTGAATTAAGGCTTCACTTAGGTAGTGACCAATACAGCCACTTGCACCAGTCACTAAAATCCGTTTCTGGATCATAATTTTTGTTGTTAGTGGTTAGTGGTT
>CAZZYE010000425.1:5364-6752 GCA_964658145.1 uncultured Stigonema sp. | reverse complement strand
AAGGGGGGTTGGGGGGATCTTCAGGGAGTAAACGCTACTAACAGCAAGCGTATTGAGTTATACCCCAGACGAATTAACCAATAACATCATCAATTAGCTTTCATTTCCGGACTAAAGTCACGGAGTTTTCAGCATCTTCCCGATAAAAAGGTGATAAGAATTACCCAGCAGCTTTTATAGTGTATTTGGAGTTACTTATGAAAATATTGTGAAAGCGATTACTATTCTTGGTTCCACAGGCTCTATTGGTACTCAGACTTTAGATATTGTGACTCAATACCCCGATCAGTTTCGGATTGTGGGATTGGCATCTGGGAATAATGTGGAAATGTTGGCGAACCAGATTCGGCAATTTCGACCGAGTATAGCAGCAATTTGCTCACAAGAGAAATTGCCAGCACTTAAAGAAGCGATTAAAGACCTCGATCCCCAACCAATTATTCTGGCGGGTGAAGCGGGAGTTATAGAAGTCGCCCGCTACGGTGATGCAGAAACCGTTGTTACGGGTATTGTTGGTTGTGCTGGGTTACTACCCACTATCGCCGCTATTGAAGCTGGTAAAGATATCGCCTTAGCGAACAAAGAAACCTTAATTGCCGGAGCTCCCGTTGTTCTACCCCTAGTTAAAAAACATGGAGTCAAACTATTACCAGCTGACTCAGAACATTCTGCCATATTTCAGTGCTTGCAAGGCATACCAAAGAACGGTTTACGGCGGATTTTGCTGACCGCTTCGGGCGGTGCTTTCCGGGATTGGGCAACCGAAAAGTTAGCATTCGTCACCGTCGCCGATGCCCTCAAGCATCCTAATTGGTCTATGGGACGTAAAATCACAGTAGACTCTGCCACTTTGATGAACAAGGGATTAGAAGTGATTGAGGCTCACTTCCTCTTTGGTTTAGATTATGACAAGATTGACATTGTCATTCATCCTCAGAGCATTATTCACTCGTTGATTGAGCTGCAAGATACTTCTGTTTTAGCCCAACTTGGTTGGCCTGATATGCGCTTACCCCTACTTTATGCTTTATCTTGGCCAGAGCGTATTTATACTGATTGGAAACAACTAGATTTGGTAAAATCTGGAGATTTAACCTTCCGTGAACCAGATCACCAGAAGTATCCTTGCATGAAATTGGCTTATGCTGCTGGTAGGGCTGGCGGTTCAATGCCGGCTGTGTTGAATGCAGCAAATGAACAAGCCGTGGCTTTGTTTTTGTCGGAAGAAATTAGGTTTTTAGATATACCTAGGTGTATTGAATGGGTGTGCGAGCGCCATCAAAATGATAACCGTTCCAACCCTTCCTTAGATGACATTGTGGCAGCAGATCAATGGGCAAGACAAGAAGTGAAGGCAGCAAGCAAATTGTTAATTGTTAATTGTTAGT
>CAZZYE010000425.1:0-5354 GCA_964658145.1 uncultured Stigonema sp. | reverse complement strand
GGGCGAACGGCCGTTCGCCCCTACTAACCACTAACTAATACCAATGCTTAATTTTTTGTTGATGCTGAAAGCCGTGATAATACGTCTTTGACACTTGTAGGTAGCTGACGCATAATCTTGCCTCTTTCACGATCTACTGCCACGAGCGTTACCTTGGCAGTTACGTATAATTCTTGTCTATCTGGCGATTCAATTGCATAATCCCAGTTGATCCGGACACCAGTCACCTCAGCCATACGCGTTCTTACCACCGCTCTCTTACCTAACTGAAGTGAACGGTGATAGCGTACCGATAGATCTACAACTGGTAAATCACAGCCCAAAGCTACTAAATCGGCAAATTCAATACCTATGGAACACAAACATTCCACCCGCGCTTCTTCCATCCAAGCAATGTAAGAACCATGCCAAACAACGCCTGAATAATCAGTGTGGTGAGGTTGCGCTCTTACAAAATATTCAAACCAATTTTCCAATGTTTGACGCGACGGACTATCAAGCGCACTGGTGGGCGGAAGTTGTGGTTGATTGGGTTTTTCTTCAGACATATTTAAGTTTTTTAGGAACCCTCGCTCTTATTCCTCCTCTTTAATCACCCCTAGTATTAGGCATGATGCACTTTGATTGGAAATGCACTTTAGGCGTCGCTCCCAGCCTCTGGCTGAGCATGCATTCTATAAGCCAGAGGATCGCATTTAAAAACAGCCTGAACTAGTAGTGAGCGCGTTTTTAGGCTAAGCCTAGTAACAAATAATTACCTGAGTCGGACTACTCCATTAGAACCAGGAATGCCGATTACCGTTTGGCAAGGGTTTTATTATTTGTAATTGTTGGCACAGGTTGCTTGATGATATTGGCAAGTTCCTGTAACTGGTTTACTGCCTCCGCACCCTCTAACTTCATGAGTTCGCGGTCATCGCGCATCTCTGTCCAAGTGATCCCGTAATCCGATACTAAAAACCGAATTAGGTGGTTTTCTCCCAGGCTTACCATAAACGAAGCACTGTTCATCTGGTTGCCACACGTATAGCAGGACGCAAGATATCCGCGTCGCTCTAGAACAATTGCCAAGGCTTGCAGGTTCATCACCAAGTCTTGGACAAATTGCTGATGTTGTTGCGCTAATCTCAGAAACACGTTATTCCTCCGAACACCACAGTTATTTGAGTCTCTTTTATAATTTTTTTAGATTTTCTCATCTACTGGTATTGTAAACTATTCATTACAATTGCCTGACATACATAGAGTTGCTAGTAGACTACCTTGCTTACGGTAGTCTAGAATTCTGCTGCTTGTCGTATCAAAGTATTCAGTTTGCAGATTGCAAATTTCCGACAGAATCAACTTAATTTAATGTTTTCTTTACAAAATTCTGTCAGGGTAGATGGTAGCAGAAAGCGATCCGCTTTAAGAGTAACGCATATTGGGTACAAGTCAACCATTAAAAATAGACATATTGCATCTTTAATGAGTATTTTCAGCTAAATTAGCGATCCCCAATAGCTGTGACGCTTCTACACGTTCTTTTAAGCTGATTTTAGGATGAAGTTAAGCTGTGATCTGTGTTCCAACAGCCATCCGGCGAACCCCAAGTTTTAAGTAACCTGCTTCAATTTCTCCTGTATTATCCCAATTTTAGTAGATGATCGTAGCAACTTGAAATTTTCTCTGGGGATTGGTAACTGATTTTACAGTGAATACTATCCGGAAAATTACCCTAATTCACAATCCCAAATCTAAAACCTAAATCGTTTGACTTAGTTACTGACAATAACTAAACCAAGGAAAGCCATGTTGCCATTTCGGCACTATTTTGCATAAACTTTGTTAAAGGTTCAGTTAAGATAATTTACTTAGTGTCAACTTATGTACAAACGTTGCATACAATGTCTCTAAACAGGTAAAATGTCTACTAGCTCTAATTAAAAATACTATAGTGAAAAGTATTACTTTATACCTGTACAGCGCTTTTCGTTTCAATGTGGTACAGCCTTTCTCACTTTTCACTCTTATCTGGAAAACCTCGCTTCCATTCCTCTCTCCTTGCAGGAGAGAGGCTTTGAATTGTCCCCCGAACCTTTTAGGGAAGGGGGCTGGGGGGTTAGGTTTTGCGTTGGTTTTTCCACATGACGTGACTCGTCAGTACAGCCTTTCTCTTGTGGGATGGGCAAGGATGCAAGGGCGCCAGGGCGTCATAGGGAACGCACCCCATGCCCCATGCCCCATGCCCACGTAGCATATTAACTTAAATATTATTAATAAATAAAAAGACAGCTAAGCAAGTGAGCTGTCTTTTTTCACAAAATGTGTGCAACAGTGCGTTTATACAACTTGCCACCAACCGAAAGCTGGACCAATAAAACGGACTGTTACCCAAAGTACAATCGTAGCGCCAATGCCAATCCACGCGCCGCGATTCGACCATTTTACAAATTGTTCTGCTTGAGTTTTGGTGATTGGAACCCAAGGCAAGATCCTACTTTCTTGACCGTATTTTTCTCCCAGTGCGGCTTTACGACGTTTTGCTTCACCCATAATGTTCAAAATGGAATTTCTGCTATGTGCTTAATCGCTGATAATAGCGCTTGCTGGGTAGCAAGCGCCAGTAAATATTCTTAATTAATAATTCGTAATTAATTCTGTAATTACGAATTATGTAGAATCGTCCTCATTAGCAATGGAAAACAGATTGGGATCGAGATAGTCAATACGTGCCGAGGGACTGAGGGCAGCTAAAACTTGAGTACCGTAGCTACGGATAACCACACGGCTATCAAGCAAAGCAACGATGCCTTGACTTTCTCGCACTGGCGCGATCGCCCGTTGCAATTCATTTAAAGCAGCTGGCAGCAAGTACAAACGAAACCAATCCTGATGCGATTTCTTATAATAAGCCACCCTACCAGCTACCAAAGGATTTTCCAGGGATGGCAGTGGTAAAGTAGCGATAATTAAAAGCTGGGGTGCAGGTAAGACTTTTTGATGCTCTCGCCAAAATTCCCAACCGCTCACCAAAATACCATTTTCATCCAAACAAGTTTTTTCTACCTGTACCCGCGAACCAAACTCAGAGGCAAGAATTGCGCCTACCTGAGACTTCAGCGGTACATCCCCCACGAGCACCACTGTCAATCCCAGGGCTGTCGCACTTAGACACAGCAGTGTGCGAACTTTGTGAATAAATGCTGCTTGAAATTCCGGTGTATTCGGTAGGGGTAACTGATAGGGTACGTACAGTTGAATTGCTTCCGATTGGCTATCCGACGAAAACTTCAAGCAAGTCAAATCATCCAACCCTAGACGCTGGCGGAAAATAGGAGCCTCAGTTTCTGATTCTATAGCGCTGCCAATTAACACCACAGGTTGCCGCTGCCAGATTGGCGATAGTATTTTTCCTAATTCAATTGGGGCGCAGTGCAAAGAAAATAAACCTTGACGACGGGCAATGGTAGCCCAAAGAAGAGGAGAAGGAGGGGAAGAGCAGAGGGGCTCGTCTTCATGCCTATTTTGAAATACCTGCCAGAACTGAGTCCAGGCATCAGGAAGGCAGCTGGTTGGTAGCACCGAATAAAGACGGCTCAAAATTTCCTCTTCAGGTTGGGAAATTAGATAACATTCGTAGGGATTGGCAGGATGCTGGAATAGTTCTCGTGTAAGTTGCACCCTTGAGGTACGAATTGCCTCAGCTTGGTTCGGGCAAGCAAACATAAGTTGATCCCAGTCATGGGCTGACAAACTTACAGTAAGTTGATGGCGCACCCAATCTTCTAGGTCGTCTACACTGTCAATAATTGTGGGAATGCCACCAGGGAAATCATCTCCTGAAGTTAACTGTGCTTTTAACCAAGCTTCAGGGGAAACTAAGAGGATTCCTTGGAAATCATCACTTGGCCAAGCTTCGCCTGTTCTGATGGGTTTATTGACTTGCAACCACTGCTGCAGCCGAGGAATTTCCACTCGCAGCAGGCGTTGCTGTACGGCTTCCGGAGCAACAATAATCACAGGACCATGCCACATCAATGCTGATGCCACAAAACTTGTGCGATATCGCCCTTGATAGCCACAAACTGCCCCCACTTGAATTAAGGCGCTACGTCCCAGACGTAAAGCACGTGCTACCAACCTTGCCATCGTCAAATGATGGGGCCAGTTTGGGAAACCCGCCTGCGATCGCAGGAAGTTATGTAGTGACAAATGAACTTCTGCCTCAATCACACGCTTTTCATTCCATACAAAGTGATTTTTACTTGCAACAGCCCCATTTCTATTATGTTGTTATTTACCAGTCGTTAGTAGGGGCGAACGGCCGTTCGCCCCTACAGTTGTTATATTAACCACTAACCACTAACCACTAAACCAGTTCCTCTAAATTATGCCAACCTATAAAGGAATTTCCAGTGAAGCTTTCAGGCATCCCCTGGATCGCCAAGCCGAGCAAGCTTTACGCAGTTTACCCGGATTTGATTTTATCGCCCGTAAATTCGTAGAATTTTTCGCCGAACGCCTCCAGTTGGTCTATTTAATGGGTAATACCATTCAAGTTGGACCCCGCCAATACTCCACTATTTACCAGATGTTTCGGGAATGTGTACGAGATTTGGACATATATCCAGAGCCAGCACTGTTTATTGAACAAAACCCGAGCGCAAATAGCTATGCCTTGGGGCAAGATCATCCTTATATAGTCATAAATACTGGGATATTAGACTTGCTGAACGAAGCCGAAATCAGGGCGGTCCTAGCCCATGAACTGGGGCATATTAAATGTGGTCATACTATTTTAATTCAAATGGCGATGTGGGCGATGAGTGCTGCCTCTGCCCTTGGTGAATTAACTTTCGGTATAGGTAATTTCGTTAGTCAAGGTTTGATTTATGCCTTTTATGAGTGGCGGCGTAAAGCCGAGTTATCTGCCGATCGCGCCGCGTTGTTGGTTGTCGATGATTTGAATCCAGTGATGTCTTCAATGATGCTTATTGCTGGTGGCAGTATCAAATATGCCAACGAATGCAGTTTACAAGAGTTTATCCGTCAGTCAGAAAATTATCAAGCACTCGACGAAGATGGACTGAATCAAATTTACAAATTCTTGATTTATAACGGTGCTCAAGGTACAATGCTCAGCCATCCTTTTCCTGTGGAACGCTTGCATTACTTACGTTCATGGGCTGTATCTGAAGAATATCAACAGATTAAGAGCGGAAATTATCAGCGAAAGAACGACGAAGGAGCAGTCGATGTTACAGCCCAGACGAACCAAAACGAAGTAGAAACTTTGCGCCGTCAACTTGAAGAATTGCAACGAGAAATTAACAGAATTAAAAGGTCTGATTAAAAGAATTAAAAATTAAAAA
>CAZZYE010000424.1:1890-6756 GCA_964658145.1 uncultured Stigonema sp. | reverse complement strand
TCACTCGTTAACTTCTAAATAACCTTGTATAAAGTGTTTGGTGGTTCATACTCGCCAGCGACAAACCCCAGCTACAACAACTTAGCTGATCATCCTCTAAAGTGAGGACTTCTTCCACTGCACCGCTGAGTAATGGTTGTAGCAAAAGTAATAACTGCTGTCCTGCGGTTTGTCCCAAGGGAATGAGTTTGACTCCAGCAGTAATCAAATTAGTTGCCCAACTATGCAAATATCCTAGCATTGCTCCTTTTATATTGATATCCCAATCAGCGACAGCAATACCAAAAGCGATCGCATAATTACAAGGACTACCAACAGCATTAGCAATAGACTTAATCTGCGGTTGTAATTCCGTCAGCAGTCGGATGAGCGATCGCCCCATTTGCCAGCTAGAGGCGCGTAATTCTTCAGTCTCCCTAGCAGCAGATAACCACCCATTCCAATAAGATAGCGTTTTTAAGTCACCCACCTTCGCTGACTGATAAGCTCTTAGCATCACCGCTGCTTCTAACCGAATTGCACCGTAACGCAGTTCCGCCTCTAACCAGTGCTTTAGGCTTGCCTGATTATTAATTGTGCCATTGTCCACCAGCGTTTCTAATCCTTCAGAATAGCTATATGCTCCTACAGGTAAAGCTGGGCTAGCCAGTTGTAAAAGACACAAAAGATGACTATCAGTGAGCGTGATGGTGTCCATAAGCACCCGTTTCCGGCTGAAAGGGTAAAATTTCCTCTTTTACTTCTAGCCCAAGTTGTTCTAACATTGTACGTAAAATTGGATCTGTCGATAACCGCAAATAGGTCGGTGTAATTTCTACAGGCACATGACGATTTCCTAAATGGTATGCTGCTCGTAGCAATAAGGGCGTTTGGGCAGTTACAGTTAAAACTGGTTCTGGTTTGGCAGTAATTCTGACTAAACTGCTATGGGTTTCGTCTAACAGAATATCCCCATCCTGTAACACCGTTCCTCTAGGCAAACGCAAAAACACAACTCCATCTTCCGTCTCAAAGCGATGACGACTGCGGGTACGTTCTGACGCTGTGAGAGCGAGGGTAAAGCTGACTACTGCATCGGGGTTGGGTGGTTTACGTTGTGTTAACGTCTGCATGGGCGATGAAAAATTCCAAATCGGAAATTGTATCTGGATGAATTTTAAGCGGTTCTGCTTGTGTTTGTAACTCTTGATCGTAAAAAACTGACACATACTATAGCGGTTCTCATTTGAATCACACACATGTTCAAAAAATAAATGTAGAGACGCGACGCCAGTCGCCTCTGTCGGGAAACCCTCCTGCAGCGCTGGCTCAAATTTCGCGTCTCTACACCGCGTATTGCACACAATCGAGAAGCGCTATATAAGTACATGCCAGTTGTTGGAGCGTGATTTATACCAATTACTGTTAAATGAACACGGAAATGATAGGGGCACAGCAGTGCTGTGCCCCTACAAATACCTGTGCAATCAACCGAGTTTGATATTATACCAGACGAGCAATAATTAGTCAGCAGAGGTAATTGAAAATCATGGAACGTAGGGGCGCGGTCTCCGCGCCCTGACAATGTTGCTGTAATTAGTCTCCCCCAACTTCTTCAAATTCCGTTTGGTCAATACTAATCACCAATAATCCTGCGGTCAATCACAATGGAGTCGCTAGAACCACCACCTGAGGTCTGTCTAGCTTGCGGCGATTGCGGCGTTCCATGCAGTTGTGGATCGACTTGGGGTGGGTTGGGTTCTGGTCCCAAAGGCTGAGGATTTGCAACATACTGGAATTCCCCTTTACCGTCCATTGATGGACCTGAAGCCCAACGACCTTCGGAACTTTCGGTGCCTTCGGAATTGTTCCAGAATTGATAGGAAAACTCACGCTTCTCCAATTCCAGTGGGAAGGAACTAGGAACAGGAGTCGTTTCCAGTCCAGATTGTTCTAGATCCTCGATGGTTGCTAGCCACTGGTTTTGATGCATAGTGTCACGGGCAATCATGAAACTCAGAGTATCTTTCACTCCTGGATCGTTAGTCATTTCATACAGCCGCACCGCTTGCAAGCGTCCTTGAGATTCGGCGTGAAGATTCGACCGGAAGTCAGCTAACAAGTTGCCACTAGCGACGATGAAGCGACCATTCCAGGGAAAACCGACGCTGTCAGATGCGGTAGCACCCAAGCCGGAAACAATAGCATGTTGGGGGTTCATAGCCGCAGCATTGTAAGGGCGCGAAAACCGCGCCCCTACGGTTTAATGGTGCTGTAAGGCCTCACCTCAACGGATCGGATTTCGGCTTTGGTTACTCTCCAAAAGATTTTTGGTAGAAACCGAGTTTCTTTAAACCATAGCTATGCGATCAATTACAGAGGGTGAGTCTGCTGGTTTCATTGTACTCCTGTCCCCCGGGCGTGGACGACTCGCTCTGGAATGCGCTCTCGATCAAAGTGCGTCATTTTTTCGCGGAAGTGCAAGTCTTCCATCAAGGTCGGTCCGCGTTCACCTGTCTTCAGCGAATCATTGGTGTTACTAATGCGCACACCTTCATTGTCATGTACTAGCCAGGATATTGACGAAACTGTTCTAAGCTTTGGTCTTTGGTTTGCTCATTGATTTTATTAGGTTCGTTCATATTTTTATCCAGTATGATTAGAAAAAATCAATCTTCATCCCGTCCGTGAACTTGGGCAGGAGGACTAGTTGCCTCAACGGCGGTGAATGGTTCTAAGATTTTGTAAGTGTGGGAGGTTCCTTTTGGCACTACCCAGGAATTTCCTGGCTCTAGCAAAACCATTTGACCTTCTATGTGCAACTCGGCGCGACCACTAATCACGTAGCCAACAGTTTCATATTCCCGCGCTGCTGGTTCTTTGGGTTCACCGGGTTGCTCGTTTTCCCAAAGGCGCATTGATACTGTTTTGCCAGATGCGAGATACTTCTGACCGAGTTGACCTTTAGGGGAGTAGGCGGAGTCTACTTTCTTAACACTTGTGTCAGACATTTTGAGTTCCTTATATTAGGTTTTTGAAAAAACGAACCGCAGAGGAGCCAGCGCTGCAGGAGGGTTTCCCGACAGAGGCGACTGGCGTCGTGCAGAGGACACAGAGAGTTAGAATTTTTTCGTTTCCAGACAGAGTTTGGGAATGCTTTTTAGGAGGTTCTGACTTGTAAATAGGGAGTAGGGGAGCCAGCGCTACAGGAGGGTTTCCCGACAGAGGCGACTGGCGTAGTGGGGAGTGGGGAGTAGAGGGAGAAAGCATATTTTCATGCTTGGCGGTTTACGGAGTTCATAGGGACTACCTCCTCTTCAGCTAGACTTGAGGCAGTCGCTTTGGGAAAAAAATTTTACCACCAAGCAATGAAAATATTCTTTCCCCACTACGCCCTTCGGGTGACGCTCGTTCCGACGCCGGAGTACCGGAAGATCGCTTCGCTATCGCTACCGCTTCGCTATCGCAGATCCTGCAGGAGGGAAACCCTCCTGAGCGGGCTGTCTCACCAGTCGCCTAGGTCGGGCTAACACTCGTGTCGGCGCGCTGGCTCCCCTACTCCCTACTTCCCACTCCCTATTTTCAAGTCAGAGCCTTACAAGGAACGAGAAAATGCATTATGGTTTAAGGACAACTTTGATGCAGTTGTCTTTCTTGTGCTTGAAGATTTCGTAGGCGTGAGGTGCTTGATCTAGGGGTAGGCGATGGGTGATGACGAATGTTGGATCGATTTCACCGTTCTGAATGTGTTCAAGCAAGGGGCGTAAATACCTGTGGACGTGGGTCTGTCCCATCTTGAATGTTAAGCCTTTGTTCATGGCAGCACCCATTGGCACTTTGTCGATAAAGCCACCGTAAGCGCCTGCAACTGATACGTGACCACCTTTACCGCAAGCCACAATGAGTTGCCGTAAGGCTGTGGGTCGGTCTGGTTCGAGACGCACTGCTTGCTTTACCCTGTCGTGAAGCGCCATGCCATCAGTACCGTGGGCTTCCAGTCCTACTGCATCAATGACAGAGTCAGGACCACGACCGCCGGTCATTTCTTTAATAGCTTCGCCGACATCAAATTCTTCATAGTTGAGGACTTCGGCTTTGCATTGATCTGAAGCCATTTGCAGGCGTTCAGGTATGCGGTCAACGGCAATGACGCGTTCTGCACCTAGCATATAAGCGCTTTTGATAGCGAATTGTCCAACGGGTCCGCAACCCCAAACAGCAACAATATCACCAGGTTTGATGTTGCAGTTCTCCGCTGCCATGTATCCAGTTGGAAAAATATCTGTTAAAAATAATACTTGCTCATCCGTTAACCCATCGGGAATTTTGAACAAGCCTACATCGGCAAAGGGAACTCTAGCATACTCTGCTTGACCGCCTGCGTAACCACCGAATATGTGAGAGTAACCAAATAGACCTGCTGGCGAATGTCCCATAAACTTTTCTGCCATCCAAGCGTTGGGGTTGGAGTTGTCGCACAGCGACCATAAATCCCGTTGGCAGAAAAAGCAGCTACCGCATGATATTGTGAAGGGAACAACAACGCGATCGCCCACTTTCACATTCTTAACGGCGCTACCAAGTTCCACAACTTCCCCCATGAATTCATGACCAAGGATGTCACCCTTTTCCATCGTGGGGATGAAGCCGTTGTACAGATGCAAATCTGACCCGCAAATCGCCGTTGAGGTAATTTTTATAATGGCATCACGCGGGTTAATAATTTTTGGATCTGGCACCGTATCGACTTGTACTTTATTAGCACCATGCCAGCAAACTGCTTTCATATTTATTATTCCTTATTTATGGCTGATTAGGGAGTAGGGAATAATTAAAAATGCAAAATTAAAAATGAATGATTTCTATTTTTAATTTTTAATTTTTAAT
>CAZZYE010000424.1:0-1880 GCA_964658145.1 uncultured Stigonema sp. | reverse complement strand
ACAGACGTTCCGGCGGAACGTCTCTACTCCCTATTTTGAGGGTGCTTGGTAGTATCCTTTTTTCGTGCCTGTTACAGGCTCAACTGTCTCTTCAACTCTTTCTTCTGTTGACTTTAAAAATTCCTTCGTAGGCTCAGGAATTTGTTCGTCAAGATTGAGCTTTTCTTTGACATTTTCAGCAGTTTCTTTCAGGTTATCTTTGACTTGTTCAAATATGTTGGTGTCGTTCTTGATATTGTCTTGATGTTCAGGTACTGCTTTGTAATGATTACTTTCTGGTGTTTTCAGCAATTCATCAGAATTGAGTTTTTCGCGGACATCATCAGCAGTTTCTTTCAGGTTCTTTCCGGCTTTTTCAACTAGTGAGTTGCCGTTGTTAGTGTGGATAGTGGAATCAGGTGTTCCTTTGTAATAAATACCCTCTGAGGATTTTACGGTTTCAGCTTGCGCTTGCAGTGCGTTGCCATAGCCAAAAGCCTGCATTACGAAAAGTGTCAATCCTACCATAAAAACAGTCAGAATCTGACGCAAAGGCAAATTTTTTACCCAAGAAATTACTTTGTTCACAAAGCTCCTCCGATTTCATCATTTAATAGAAGAGTTAAGAGTCAAAAATTTTTTTATTCCTTAACTCTTAACTCATCAATATTAACTCTTAAGCGATCGCTCGTAACTCTGTTTACGGTTTTAGCAAAACTTTGATACAATTGTCCTTTTTATGCTTAAAAAGCTCAAAGCCCTGCTTCGTTTCTTCTAAAGGTAAGCGATGGGTGAAAACGCGGGATGGATCAATTTCGTCTTTTAAGACACGATCCAGCAATGTGGGTATGTACTTCTGACCGAACATTTGCCCCATTTTAAAGGTCAAGGATTTGTTAAAGGCTGCGCCCATGGGTATTTTGTCTACAAAGCCACCATAAACACCCATGATCGAGAGAATCCCACCCTTACGACAAGCCAGCATCATTTGCCGCAACACATGAGGGCGATCGGTTTCCAGCCTAACCGTCTGCTTAGCTTCATCGTACACTCCTTCCAAACCCATGCCGTGTGCCTCTAGTCCCACTGCATCAATGCAAGAATCAGCACCACGCCCACCCGTCATTTCTCTGAGGGCTTCGCCTGCATCAACTTCTTCATAGTTGATAGTTTCCGCTTGACCAAAGTCCCTCGCCATCTGGAGGCGTTCGGG
Source organism: uncultured Stigonema sp. (assembly GCA_964658145.1). Lineage (GTDB taxonomy): Bacteria > Cyanobacteriota > Cyanobacteriia > Cyanobacteriales > Nostocaceae > Stigonema. Next base: position 688 of record CAZZYE010000424.1, on the reverse strand, counting down.
AACTCTGTCGATCGCAATCACACGTTCTGCACCCAGCATGTAAGCACTGCGCATAGCGAATAGTCCGACAGGACCACAACCCCAGACTGCTACTATGTCACCAGGCTGAATGTTGCACATTTCTGCCCCCATGTAGCCAGTAGGGAAGGCGTCGGAAATGGGTAGCACTTTTTCGTCAGGTAGACCTTCGGGAACTTTAACAGCACCAAAATCAGCGAACGGCACACGCACGTATTCTGCAAATGCTCCTGAATAGCCACCGAAGGCGTGGGAGTAGCCAAAAATACCCGCAGTCCCAAACCCGTATATTTTATCTTGTATTGAAGCGTTGGGGTTGGAGTTATCGCACAGCGACCACATTTGTTGTTGGCAGTAGTGGCATTGACCGCACCCAATAATCGAAGAGACAACAACGCGATCGCCCTTTTTTAAGAGCTTGACTTGACTACCAATATCGACGATTTCCCCCATGAACTCGTGACCAATAATGTCACCCTTTTGCATCGTCGGGATGTAGCCATCATAGATATGCAAGTCAGAACCACAAATGGTTGCTGATGTAACTTTAAGAATAGCATCACGCGGGTTAAGAATTTTTGGATCGGATACCGTCTCCACCCGCACATCATTAGCGCCGTACCAGCAGACTGCTTTCATGTTGATTGTTGATTGTTAATTGTTGCTTGTT
>CAZZYE010000423.1:0-6770 GCA_964658145.1 uncultured Stigonema sp. | reverse complement strand
CACCCGCTATGAATGGAACAAACATCACCACTCCCCCTCTTCCCCCCACTCCCCATTCCCTACTCCCCACTCCCCTTGTTGAAAGCGGTTCGGGAGTAGCTTGTCTTATGAGCAATTAACCGCAGGGGCTTCTAGATCATCAGACTGCAACTTCTCAGTTTGGGTTTGCACGTAACGATAGAGGCGATTGAGTGCATTTATATAAGCGTCAGCTGCTGCCACCACAATGTCAGTATCAGAAGCCTGTCCAGAGAAAATCCGCTCTTGATGCCGTAAACGAACTGTAACAGTTCCTAGCGCATCAATTCCGCCAGTCACAGATTGAACGGAAAACTCAATAAGTTGATTGGGAATTTGTACCAGTCGATTAATTCCTTGATACACCGCATCCACTGGACCTGCCCCTACAGTCGCATCGGTGAGAATTTTCCCATCGGGGGTCACAACTGTGATGGTTGCAGTCGGACAAGCACAATCGCCGCATGTCACCTGGACGTGTTCGAGTTGAAAGCCAATGTCTACTTGAATTTGCGTTTCATCTCGGACAATCGCCTCTAAATCCCAATCCGACATCTCCTTTTTCTTATCGGCGACTTCCTTGAACCGCATGAAGGCTTTGTTCAAGTCTGCCTCGTTTAGGTCAAATCCCAATTCTTGGAGTCTGGTTCGGAAAGCATTCCTTCCAGAGTGCTTACCCAAAACAATGCGATTTTCCGGCAACCCAATGGCAGCAGCTTCCATAATCTCGTATGTTTGGCGGTGCTTGAGGATGCCATCTTGGTGAATTCCAGATTCATGGGCAAAAGCGTTTGCTCCGACTATCGCTTTATTGGGCTGAACCAGCATTCCTGTTAATTGGGAAACTAAACAAGAAGTTTTGTAAATCTCCTGGGTTTTGATGTTGGTAAGAGGTGCATCTGAATCAACCGGACGACTAAAGTAAGGATTGAAATAGGGTTTGCGAACCTGCAACGCCATCACAATCTCTTCCAGTGCAGCATTACCTGCTCGTTCACCTATGCCATTAATCGTACACTCTACCTGACGCACACCGTTTTCGATCGCTGCCAAGGCATTTGCTGTAGCCAAACCCAAATCATTTTGGGTATGAACAGAAAGAATCACTTGATCGAGATTGGGAACATGTTCTCGAATACCCTGAATTAGAGTTCCCATTTCTTTGGGTGTACAGTAGCCAACGGTATCGGGAATGTTGATCGTCGTTGCACCAGCAGCGATCGCTCGTTCCAACACTTGATAGAGAAACTCTCTTTCGGTTCGACTGGCGTCCATGGGCGAAAACTCCACATCGTCCACAAAAGACTTAGCATAGGCAATCATCTCCTCGGCGATCGCCAGTACCTCTTCCCTTGACTTTTTTAACTGGTATTTGAGGTGAATATCAGAGGTAGAGATCATCGTGTGGATTCTGGGGCGATCTGCTGGTTGCAACGCTTCGGCAGCTGCTTGAATGTCCTGTCGAACGGCTCTTGCTAAGCTGCAAATAATCGGTCCACCCGCTACCCCGACTTGTTCAGCAATGGTTCTGACAGCTTCAAAATCTCCAGGACTGGCAACGGCAAATCCCGCTTCAATCACATCGACCCCCAAGAGAGCTAGTTGATGAGCGATCGCCAGTTTCTCTTCTACATTGAGTGTTGCGCCTGGTGACTGTTCACCATCCCTTAGCGTTGTGTCGAAGATAATGACTCTGTCTGGTTGAGGTCGAATGCTCATGACTGCCTCCGGTGTTAAACAAGATAACTTTGGATATTGTATACAATTTTTGTATACAATATACATTATGAAATTAACTGACTTAGCAGCCAACGTGCTGCAACACCAACGCAGTACCCCAGATTTAATCGCAGACGCTTTGCGGGAGGCGATTCTCCGGGGAATTTTTCAAGCAGGACAATCTCTCAGACAGGATGAAATCGCTACTCAGTTTGAAGTCAGCCGCATCCCTGTGCGAGAAGCTTTGCGGCAGCTAGAAGCAGAAGGATTAGTGAGGCTTCATCTCCATCGAGGAGCAACGGTGTCGGTTCTGACGACAACAGAGGCGCAAGAAATTTGTGAGATTTGTAGCGCATTGGAAACTACAGCCATTGAACTGGCAATTCCGCAGCTAAGTGAATCTGATTTAGAAAAAGCATCTGAAATTTTGGCAGCCACTCATCAGGTAACCGATGCAGCGCGTTTGACACAATTGAACTGGGAATTCCATGCGACACTTTATGCGATCGCCAACCGTCCTCGGTTAATGTCGATGATTAAAATGTTACATATGAATATAGATCGCTATATCCGTTTTCAGATAGCGCAGACAGATTACTTAGAGCGATCGCAAAAGGAACACTATCAACTTCTGGATGCTTGTCGGCAACGGGATAGTAAAGCTGCTGTCAGGTTATTAAAAGGACATATTGACACTGCTGGAGAGCAGCTAGTTGTATTGTTGGAACAGAACCGAGAGAAGCGGTGAGTTTCGTGACTATATTTTAATGAACCGCCAAGAAGAGGCAGTGCTGCAGGAGGAGTTAGGACTAGCCCTTTCAAGGTGAATCTTAGAACTTCTTATTCTTTCTCTGTTTCCTCAGCGCCTCTGCGGTTAAATAAAAGACTTTTTGAACCGCAGAGGCGCTGAGAACACAGAGGTAAGACAGAAAACAGGAGTTAATTTTAAGGCATTGCCACACAGTAGGAAAGGGTTGGTTCTTGTAGTGTAGGGTGATGCCCACCAGAACCTTTGGCTAAAGCACTTTACAAAAATTGCCTGTTGTAAGTTAAATTAAGTTAAGATATAACTATTTTAAGTTAAAAAATTGCTATTTAGTTATCAAGTCATGGATGTTGGGAGATTAAAGTTTACACAGCTTTAATTTTTCCTGGACTTGGCTTACAGGTTAGGCATTTTACTTCAAATTTCGGTATTTAGTTATCAAGTGAGGTTAAATTGTAAGATTAAAGTTTACAATGACTGTAATTAACCAATAGGGAAATGAGGAAATGTTTGGGCAAAGTTCTCATCAGAGAAACTTTTTCAAGGCTATAGTTTGGGGACGTGCGCAAACGTCTAACAAATTTAGCTCGACACTGGAATACTGGCGCGTTAGCCTGCTTGAATCTGTACCCTTTTTGATTGCTTGTGCAGTATTTTTAAGCGTTATCAGCCTAAAAAGCCCTATTCTACTGTTTTGTTTGCTAGTTGGCAGTTTAAGTGCAGTAGTGATACAGCAAATTGGGCAGCAAGTACATTTACCTAAAAAATGGTTAATATTATTACAAATTTTAGCTGTCGGTGTCATCCTCAGCTTATTTTGGCTAGACTACTTTGCAGACCCAGCAAATGCGCAGTTCTTTAAAAGAGCTGAAGATTTTTTCAACAGGAATTTATCTCAAAATGCAGGTGGTGCAAGCGCCGGACCTGCAGTGGCTTTAGTATTTAATGTGTTGCGGGCAGTTTACTTACTCTATATTGCGGTTTCCTTGATTGGCGTTATCAATGCAGTTCGCAAAGATGAAGATTGGCAAAGTATTGCGAGAACTCCCTTATTGGTCGTTGTCGCGGTCACAATTGCTGACGTATTGACAGGCTTTATCATTGGTGATACCAAACAATAATAATTAATTTGTTTTAACCAAGATGAGGAACATCTAAGAGATTTGCCATGTCCGAAGAGCGAGATAAAGAATTTAGACCTGTCAATCAAATCCTAGGAAGCCAACCTTCACTAGGACCAATTCCGGCAGATCAAGTTTTTCCTTGGACAGTAATTGCCCTAACTTCCTATTTTATCATCAACGGTGTTTTTGGTGGCTTGTTCGCAGACGACTTTCAAAAATGGTTGTGGACTATACTAATTACAGGTTGGGGAATGGCGACTTGGTGGATATTAACTGGTGGTAGGAGTTGGCGCTTTTTAAGCAAATTTATTGGTGTTCCCACTTGGACTAGAGGTACTGCTCGTTATTTAAGCCTTATGGAAGTTAACCATGAAGTCAAAAATCGGAAAACAAAGCGTCGGTCTCGCAGGAAGTGAAACTAGATTTACACCGTTTGAAGATGCTTTACATCTTTCGACGATGCTCAGGATATCACTAAATGGTAGGGATATCGGCGCTTACATTTTGACAAAAGGTAGCCAAAAAAATAAGTTTTGTTTTGTTTTTGGTTTTGACTGTAGAGGTATACACACTACTTTAAGAACAGAGCAAATAGATACTATTTGCAATAACATCGAATCTGGGTTAAAAGACATCCCTCCTGATGAAAGAATGACCTTTCATTTGGGGTCTTTTAGTTCAGAAGAAAAACGACAAAAAGAACTTACATCGCTCATAAAACGTTGTCCGTCACCAGATGTACAGTATTTGTTAATGTCGGAAAGAGCCAGAGTTCGAGAACTTACTCGTTCTGGTATCCGTAAACCAAAATTTCTCCGGGTGTATGTGACATACACTGTGGAACCAAACTCTACACAAACTGGAGATTGGATAGAGAAACTTTTGGCAAGCGGTGAAGCCTGGTGGTTACAATTTAAAGGTGATTACGCACAAGGGGAAAGCCAGCGAATTGAAACCTTGATTTCAAATGCTTATACAGAAGGTTTTCGTCGGTGGGAACAGATTTTATCCAACCAAATGGGATTGGATATGAGACCTTTGACTGCTGTAGAACTTTGGCGAGAGGCGTGGAAACGATTTAATGATACACAGCCAATAGACATTCCCCAATTAATAACTTTAGATGAAGAGGGACTGCACGAACAAGTTTATTCAGACTTATCTAGTACCAAATTGCTGATTGACAATCTCCACAGTACAACATTACTGATGGACTCTAGTATACCTTGCGCCGATCGCCGTTGGGTTAATGTTAACAATCGCTACGTCGGCGTGATGACATTTCTGGAAAAACCCGGAGGTTGGATAAATAAATCTGCTCAACTGCGCTATTTATGGGAACTGGTAGCAAGAGAAACGGTTATTGATACAGAAATTTTTTGCCAGTTGACTGCAGCTAACCCCGCTTTGGTGAAAAATACCTTGCAGCGGGTGCTGAAGCAGTCGAATATGACAGCAATGATGGCGCAGGAAAAAAGTAAAACTATCGATGTCAACGCTCAATTAAAGCTGAAGAAATCGGTGGCGGCGCAAGAGCAATTGTTTGAAGGAGCAGTGCCGATTTATACAGCTATAACAATTTTGGTGCATCGCCAAAGTGTTGAGAAGTTAGATGAGGCAACAAGGTATATTGAAAGCTGTTTTCAACGTCCAGCACAGGTCGTTAGGGAAACAGAGTATGCTTGGAAAATTTGGCTGCAAACACTACCGATAGTGTGGGAAGGGTTATTAGCAAAACCCTTCAACCGTCGCCAGATTTATTTAACCAATGAAGTGGTAGGATTGATGCCTTTAACGATCACCAGGGCGGGTGACAGTAAAGGCTTTGAGTTGATTGCAGAAGAAGGGGGAACACCTATTCATCTGGATTTGTTTACCAAACACAAAAATTTAGCGCTGTTTGCGACAACTCGTGCAGGTAAATCGGTGTTGGTGTCAGGAATTTTGACCCAGGCTTTGGCATATGGCATTCCTGTGGTGGCGTTGGACTTTCCCAAACCCGATGGCTCATCTACGTTCACCGACTATACAGCGTTTATGGAGGGGAATGGGGCGTATTTTGATATTTCTAAACAATCGAATAATTTGTTTGAGCAGCCAGACTTGCGATCGCTGAGTGAAGAAGAACAGCGCGATCGCCTGATGGATTATATCGGCTTTTTAGAATCAGCCTTGATGACAATGATTTTAGGGTCATCTGGTGAAAGTCAGCTGCTGACGCAAACTGTGCGAGCAATTATCAACTTGGCTTTGGAAGCCTTCTTTTCTGATGAGGGTATCAAAGAGCGATATCGAGATGCGATCGTCGGGGGATTTGGCACTATGGCTTGGCAGAAAACCCCTACTTTAAAAGATTTTCTGATCTTCTGCTCTACAGAACATCTGCGGTTGGATAATATAGGTGGCAGAGTTGAGGATGCACTCAGTCAAATTCATCTACGCTTACGGTTTTGGCTTTCTAGTCGCGTAGGAAAAGCCATTTCTGCACCATCTAGTTTCCCCACAGATGCTCAACTTTTGGTTTTTGCTCTCAGAAACCTATCTGATAGTGAAGATGCAGCAGTGCTATCTTTGAGTGCCTATTCAGCAGCGTTGCGACGCGCATTAAGCAGCCCTGCTTCAATATTCTTCATCGATGAAGCACCAATTCTGTTTGAATTCGAGCAAATATCTGACTTGGTAGGAAGAATCTGTGCCAACGGTGCTAAAGCTGGGATCAGAGTCATTTTATCAGGACAAGACCCCGATACTATTGCTAAATCCAAAGCTGCATCTAAAATTTTGCAAAACTTGTCAACGCGATTAATTGGTCGTATTCAGCCAGTAGCAGTGGATAGTTTCGTAAACATTTTGAAATATCCCAAGGAGATTATTGCTCGCAATGCCACAGAAAGCTTTTTCCCGCGAAAAGAAGGCATTTATAGCCAATGGCTGTTAGATGACAACGGGATTTATACTTTCTGCCGCTACTATCCTGGTTACGAACAATTAGCAGTAGTTGCCAACAACCCGGATGAACAAACTGGACGTCAAGAAGCTATGCAGAAATACAACGATAAGTATGAGGGACTTTCTAAGTTTGCACGTCAGCTAGTAGCTGCACTGCGTGGGTAAGAGGGGGAATGGGGAATGGGGAGTGGGGG
>CAZZYE010000422.1:0-6771 GCA_964658145.1 uncultured Stigonema sp. | reverse complement strand
AGAAAAAACTTCAGTTGTGGGTTTAGAGCTTACTTGTAAAAAAGATGTTTTTCGTTCTGGCGCTCGGCTCATATAAACGGCGTCTTTGTTTCAATCCCACGGCGCCCATCCGTGGGATGCACTGTTAAGAGTTCCCTCTTAATGCGCTGCAATTGCCTCTCGGTTATTGTAGTTAATTAACTCAAAGCCTTTCGTGACTAACATTTCACGGACTCGGTGACTAACTAGCGCATCGAGTTCTAACTGACCTGCTCCTTGTGGTCCATTCCTTGGTTCTCCGTCGATCGCGATCGCTGGATGAGCATAAATTTCTACCATGTTGGCTTGGATCTGCGGAATCAAATTCAGTAAGTAAGCTTCCGAAATGCGCCCACTTTGGAGCCAGCCATAGACGCGGAGAGGGGAGATAATGCCTTTTGATTTCAGCAAGCGCTCACCGTACCAACGCAGACACGACATAACACTATACCAGATCATCTTGTTCAGGCGATCGCTACTGTCGATGGAAAGAGTTATCTTCAATTCCTCATAAGGAAGCCGGATCACCTTGATGTTAAATTCGTTACTCAGGTCTACCAAGTTGTGCAGCACTACTGGGTTCAAGTGCATGTGTCTATGACCGTCAACGTGAGAAAGTTGTAACCCAGTGGAACGAAACTTTTCGAGTTGAGCGCGGATTTCCAGAGGTAGTTCCCGACGAGCACCTTGACTCAAGTGGTAGTGTACCCCAGCTTGGTTATCTTTGTCAGAAAAATTACCGTTTGAGTCTACCAAATGTGGTAGTTGTGAAGGAGGCAGTACCGCCTTGCCGTTAGCCAAAACCAAGTGCAGTCCAACTGCTAGCTTTGGGTGAGCATGAGCCAGAGCCACTGCTTCATCAAACGCTTGACCTGTCACCATCAGGCTAGTACTCGTCAGCACTCCCCGCTCATGGGCTTCGATGATGCCTTGATTGACACCATTCGAGAATCCAAAATCGTCTCCATTAATAATGACGAATCTGCGGTGTGAGTGAGAGTTGACTTCACGCATTGACGCTAGAGTAGAAATTTTAGCTGGATTAGCCATAACTTATAAAAAAAAGCTTAATTAAACAACCCATCTCATATTTTGACCGAAATTCCTAGGGCGCAGAGCAAATAACTTCTAGTTATGGGGTAGAGCCATTGCTGAATTTATTCAGATTCAACACACATGTTTTTTTGCTACAATAGAGTCAAACAGGTGGCTCGGAGCAACCCTACCCCCAGACTGGGGGAAAGTTATGCCTTGGAAGATATCGATCCTTAATGGGTGGAGTACCCTCACCCGCCTACGGGAATCACCGCCCTGTGTGGGAAAATCCGACAGTTGGATATGTGAGAGATACGGCTGAACCTCTTACAGAATCCCCAGCTTTCAGGGCATGGGGAGTGTCAAACCTAAATAACGCGGGAGGTCTGGTAGCCCCGTTCGCGTTCTCGTCTAAGAGCGCGTCTCCGCTCTAGAGAAGGACGAGTGTCAAGGAATTAAAGGAATTGACACTCGTCCTGTATTTATATCTGGGGATCAAAGACGACACGACCTGTTTTAAAAGGCGTCAAAAATCTGGGAACAAAGTCACTTAATGTATCATCATCTAAGGCAGTGGTGATGAAATACACAGGCTTGAACCCTCTCGTGATATTGTTGACTAGCGACATTGTTCTGATTAATTAAATGATAATTGCTCTACAGGTGTTCCTGCTCCTTCTGATTGGAACATCCGTATTTTTTTACACATGGTGTGCAATCAGCACTGGTCGGTTCTTCAACGCCACCAGGCAGTTTCCCAAAGATAGCAGTTCACCGGTTTCGGTGCTAATCCCGGTTTGTGGAGTGGATGCGGATGCCTGGGAAAACTGGGAAAGCTTTTGCCTGCAAGACTACGAACACTACGAGGTGCTGTTCGGCGTCATGAATCCCAATGACCCAGCTGTTCCTATCTTGGAAGAACTGGTTGCAAAATACCCTAACCGCGCTAGACTCATCTTCTGTCTGGAGGTGCGTGGCATCAATCATAAGTTTAGCAATCTCACACATTTACTTGAGGCAGCACAGCACGAGGTCATCATCTCCACGGACAGCGACATGTGGGTAAAGCCGGAATATGTCCGTACAGTAACAGCGCCGTTGGTAGATCCTGAGGTCGGCATCGTCACATGCGGTTATCTCAGTCACGAACCAAAGTTTCTACCAGCAACCTTGGCTTCTTTCGGACGGTGCATCGACTTTATTCCCAGTGTACTGATAGCTCGCACCGTGGAGCGCGGTCTAAAGTTCGCTCTCGGTGCGACCATCGCGACTCGCAAATCCGTGCTGGAGCAAATTGGTGGATTGAAAAGTGTAGTCAATCGGATCGGATGCGATTACTACATTGGCAATATGGTAGCCGAGAAAGGCTATCGCGTTGAACTATCGCAATATATCCTGGAAACCAACAACGGACTCGAGAGTTTTCGACATTTGTTTGATCGAGAGTTGCGCTGGGCTAGAATGAGCAGATGGAACCGTGGCTCACTGTATTACAGCATTGCGTGTACTTACGGCACTGTGTATTGTGTCCTTTTACTTCTAGTTTCGGGTGCCGCTCCTTGGGCGGTCATTGTGAGCTTTGTCACGGCATCTGTCAGAACCGTTCAGGCGGTGGTATGCATATACAGCATGGGTTGCCCCAAACTCTTGCGGTGGCTTTGGGTGCTTCCAATTCGCGATCTCATGACCTTTGCCATTTGGGTAGCAGGTATGTCGGGTCGGAGCATCTATTGGCGTGGACGACATCTGCTCATTGGACCCGATGGCATACTCCAAGAGATACAGGATGATTGGGCAAGAAATTGAAACCAAACTCAGTGGATCAAGAAGTTTCGCTCTATGAGGATTTTTATTGCTGGAATTGATGGTTACCTAGGTTGGTCATTAGCACAATACTTAGTTGCTAGAGGACATGAGGTGGCAGGGGCAGATGCCTTCTTCCGGCGTCAGTGGGTAGAGGATTTGAATGCCTGGAGTGCAATTCCAATTTGCTCTATGGAAGAGCGTCTTCATGCTTTTCAAGAACACTTTGGCACAAAGTTACATTTTTGGGCAGGAGATTTACGGAATTATGATTTTGTGGAGCAAATTTTCCGTGAATTCGAGCCAGAGGCAATCGTCCATTTTGGCGAGTGTCCGTCAGCACCCTATTCAATGATTGATGTTAATCATGCAGTTTTTGTCCAGACCAACAACATTACCACGACTTTCAATCTGTTGTTTGCAATGCGGGATATTTGCCCTCAGGCTCACTTGGTTAAGTTGGGAACCATGGGAGAGTATGGGACACCCAATATAGATATTCCAGAGGGGTTTTTTGAGATTGAATATAAGGGAAAACGAGATCGGCTCCCTTTTCCCCGGCAAGCTGGTTCGTGGTACCACTGGAGCAAAGTTCATGGCTCTAACAATATCATGTTTGCCTGCAAGATTTGGAATCTCAGGGCCACCGACATCATGCAGGGAGTAGTCTTCGGAACTCGCATTGATGAGATGGGTGATGATGAGCGACTACTAACTCGATTAGATTTCGATCAAGCTTTTGGTACAGCTATTAACCGCTTCTGTTGCCAAGCAGTTATAGGTCATCCTTTAACTGTCTACGGTTTGGGGTCTCAAAGACGAGGTTTCTTAACTCTCAAGGACTCAATGCAGTGCTTAACTCTTGCCTTAGAGAATCCCCCATCTGTTGGTGAGTACCGTGTCTTCAATCAATTTGCCCAAGTGTACAGCATAGTTGAACTGGCTTTAAAGGTACAGAAAGTAGCTAGGACATTAGGATTGAACGTGGCGGTTCGTCATCTAGAAAATCCCCGCTGCGAATTAGAGGAACACTATTATCAACCCGAACACCAGCACCTTCTGGATTTAGGATACCATCCCAGCCAGGATACGGAAGCAGAAATTTACCTCATGCTTCAAGACTTAGTAAGACACTGCGATCGCATTCAAATGAAGAAGGAAATATTGATTCCGGAGTATCACTGGAATGGACGAAGAGAGAAAGCAAAGTTTTTCCACCTGTAAAAAATTCTGAGATTTAGGCAGCGAAGGGATGAACAGACCGCCATGTTTTGCCAACCATTAAGTTCCGCCACCCGATCCATCAGAACTAGGCGGCTGAACGTTACTCGATGTGGTACTGCGATCGCGTCGTTCCTCGCTCTTAAACCAAAGCAAAGTTGGAAGTTTAGCGGGATTTGTAGTCCCGATCACATACAAACAGAAGCTCAATCAACAAACCATCGTATTTACAAAAAGGGTACTGCAACTATAGCGAAGCTTAGTTGTAGTTCCATTTTTAGGTAAAAACGAAACGCCCTTTAGTCGAGTTGAGGCGCAGGCTTGACAGGCTAAAGGGCGGTTGAGTTTTTACAATTTTACCACTTACAGCGTGTCTTGAGTCTTCTCCCAGTTCTTGATAAGATTCCTGACCCAATCTGAGTATTTTTGCTCAGCAGGCTTTACTTTGTCAATTTTCGCCAAAGTATCTTTATGGAGGATGACGGTAACCCGCTCCTTATCTTCCAAGTACTTTTGAACGTATTTTTTTACTTTTTCCGGGTTCCTTTCTTGCCACTCTTTATCCGTTTGGGGTTTTGCCATTTTATTTTTAAAACTCCTTGACACATCTAGATGGATAGTTGTATATTAGAACAAGGAGGCAAACAAATGCAAGTAGCTTACAAGTTCAAACTTCGACCAAATCCAACCCAATCCAAGCATTTTGACGAAGCACAGCGCGGCATTTTTCGGGGGAAGTTTCCCCCGAAAAGATGCCTTACCTTGTAGGCTACGTACAAAATCGCGCTCTTGGTGACAGACAACAAACTTATCTACAAACTTTTATAGAGGGTGCTTACTGTGACCTTTATACAAAGAAAGAGGTTTGCCCAGAATATTTGTACTGTGATTTGTCAACCAAAGCGGTTTGTAGTCCGTTGCATTGTTCTGTCAATAAATCAGCTACTTTGGGTAATCCGAGTAAGGAAGATAAACCAAGTTTAAGAAGAGGGAAGCCCGATAAGAACGGAAACGTGAAACCGTTCAACCCGCGTCGCAGTGCCGCTGAAATGCATTCATCTTGGTTGCCGATATTTAAAAAACAGCACCCAAAGTTTGAATTGGTTTGTGCGGATGTTTATCAGCAACCATTAATACCGTTTCTCCATGAAGCTGCGCTAAATATTCTCTCTTAGCCCCCCTTTTTAAGGGGGGTTGGGGGGATCTGATTTATGGCAACTTCATATAGAACTGGTATAAGACATGTAGACACTGCATTCCAAAAGTTTTTTGCCAAACAAGCTGGTTTTCCGAGCTTCAAAAAACACAAAGATGTGAGCTTTGAATACAAGCCTGGTACGATAAAGATTGATGGTAGTTTCTTAAGAATCTGCGCAGCTTTGCGAAGCTTGGTCGTAGAGGTTCAACATTTATATTCATACCAAGGTGAGGTAAATTTCACCCAGAAGCTTAGTTGCGAGAGCGATAATCTGATGATAACTTTTACCTGAATAGGTATTCAGTAGTAGATATACTTACTATGATGATTGCTTTACAGTTAGTCCTGCTTATCCTCATCGCAGGATCTGTAGTCTATTACCTTTGTTGTGCGATCGCCACGGCTCGGTTCTTCACAAATACTAAACAGGAAACTATTGCTCCCGTTGAGGCTGTGTCGGTGATCATCCCCGTTTGCGGTGTAGATGACGATTCTAGAAAAAATTGGGACAGCTTCTGCCAGCAAGACTATGAAAACTACGAAGTCTTGTTTGGCGTCATGAACCCAAAAGACCCTGCTGTTCCCATCCTCAAAGAAGTAGTTGAGAAATTTCCCGATCGCGCTAAGCTGATCTTCTGCTTAGAGGTACATGGTCTTAACCATCAAGTCAGCAATTTCATGCATTTGCTTGAGGCTGCACAGCACGAAATCGTCATTTTCACAGATAGTGATATATCCGTGCAACCGCACTACCTGCGTACAGTCACACCGCCTCTAGCAGATCCTTCTATTGGTCTGGTTACGTGCGGTTACGTTGCTCACGCCCCAGAGTTTCTGATCCCGGCTATAGCCTCTTTGGGAAGGTGCACAGACAACATGCCGAGTGTGCTGCTGGCTCGCAGCTTGCAGGGCGGTAATCTGTGGTTTGCTTTTGGCGCCACAATGGCTATCCGCAAATCTGTGCTAGCTCAAGCTGGTGGATTACAAAGCATTGTCAACCGGATTGGATCGGATTACCAGATTGGCAATATGGTGCTAAATGCTGGCTATCGGATTAAACTGTCGCCATATATTACAGAAACCGACGGTGGACGCCAGAGTTTCAAACAACTATTCCAACGGGAGTTGCGTTGGGCTAGAACGATTCGTTATTTGGAAGGTCCGTTGTATTACGGTAATATCTTCACTTGTGGCACAGTGTACTGTATCCCTTTACTCCTGCTTTCAGGTGTTCAACCTTGGGCAGTGATTGTATCCTTAGCCATTATAACTGTCAGAATTGTCCAAGCGCTGGTAGCTATTTACTGCATGGGCTGCCCCAAACTTATTCGCTGGCTCTGGGCACTGCCACTTCGCGATCTATTAAGTTTTATCATTTTTATCGGGGGAGCCTTCGGCAAGAGTATCTACTGGCGTGGCAGGCGACTACAGCTAGGAATGGGCGGTACACTGAAAGAGGAAGATTCTATTGGGCATTGTTAGTTGTTAGTTGTTAA
>CAZZYE010000421.1:0-6778 GCA_964658145.1 uncultured Stigonema sp. | reverse complement strand
GGGTCTCCCGACAGAGGCGACTGGCGTCGCGTCTCTACATTGTTTTTCGGAGATGGGTAATGGGTAATGGGTAATGAGAATTAAACTTTTCCCTTTTTCCCAATTACCCAACTACGAAGCGATCGCACTTGATGAGCGGAATATTTTCCCTAGAAAATTTTAAAATTTATTCTTTACTTTCGATATCATCAGTTCTATCTTTAGATTCTAGGTTAGTGAGTAAATCTTCTAACCAATCTCTAAAACTAACTCCTTCGACTAAAACATAACCCTCTTCCATATCAAACTCAAAAACTTCCCCCACCTTGCTGAATAAACTCTCTGAAGCTTCTACATAGGTATCAGTATCTAAATTCAAACACATAAACTTCTTTCCATCTAAATCCTCAGCAAAGTCAATCCATTTTGGATTCCAGTCTTGCTCTTTATCTACAAATACATAGTCAAAAACCATTTTTCCTGACATATAGTCTGTTAAAAATCCTAGGTCAGGTAGAGGTTGAATTACCCAACTGCCAAGCCGCCAAGCCCAATCGTGACTGAATTTTTGATAAAATATTTTTAATTCATCGGGAAGCGAGACTCCGAGTTCGCTTTCCACCTCAATAATCTCCATCTCAGATGCTACTCGGGAAGCTGTAACACATTTAGTTGGTTCATGACGCACAAGGTGTGCTTCAAGTCGTTGCCATAGTGACTGCATATTTACACTCATATGTCTCCTATTAAGCTCTTTTAAGCCTGGATTAGTCATGTCCGCCCTAGTGCTTTAGTATTTACACATTACATGACAACTTGTATGTTGATGAAATTGTTGTAAAAATTTGCTGAATAGATTTCTACCCCTGACTTATTCACTGGATTTTTGAACATGAGAGCCGTTCTCACATAAATGAACTATACCGTTTGTCAGGGTGCTCTGGCGGAGTGCCCCTACAACTGTGGTCTACCGTGAAAACTGCAAATATTGAAGCAATCTCCCCAACATCGTTACATTTTTTAAAGCTGTAACCAGCAATTATATCATGTCCGGTTAATTACCTATGTAGAGACGTTGCAATGCAACGTCTCTACATTATGGGTTGACAGGTTTTTATTGTGGTTGATTTGCCGGACATCATATTAAACCAGTAAAAAGTGAAATCAGGAAAAACAAAGTCATCTTTTTTGACCTCTGAACTAGAAGCAGAAGCTTTTATGTAAGCATATTAAGGCTATTGTTGGTAACAAGTATAATTTATTCTACAGCCTAGAAGGTTTATTCATAAAACGCTACCGAGAACAACGGCGTTGGCAAACGTATTCAGATGATCTGGTGTTTGGGAGCAAGGAGCCTAGAGTATAGCTGTATTCTGACTCCTGACTTCTGTTAAAATAAGCAATCTTGTTTGCCCATGAGCTTACCTTGAGAAGTAGCGTTTTCAACTTACACACCCGATGTTGAACATTCCCCAAATCCTAGCAACTGAACTAGACCTCAAACCCGATCAGGTGCAAAATGCGCTCTTACTTCTAGCGGAGGGTGCAACAATTCCCTTTATTGCACGTTACCGCAAAGAGCGCACCGACGAGATGAATGAAGTCCAGCTGCGCGACCTAGCTGACAGGTATACTTATCTCACAGAACTGGAAGCAAGGAAATCGGCGATTTTGAGTGCGATCGCACAACAAGGTAAACTTACCCCAGAGCTACGAGCGAAAATCGCACCCTGTTTACAAAAAACCGAACTTGAAGACTTATATCTACCCTTCCGTCCCAAGCGACGTACCCGCGCTACCGTCGCCAGAGAAAAAGGATTGGAACCGTTGGCGGAGTTGATCAAGTCGCTGAACGCGAAGAATACTGCATCGGTGTTACTGCTGGAAGCTGCGGCTTCGTATATTTCCGAGGATTTGGGAGTTAAAACAGCAGAGGATGCGCTTAAAGGTGCTGCTGATATCCTAGCTGAAGAGGTGGCAGAAAAAGCAGAGTCGCGTACATATCTACGTGAATACCTCATAGAAGAAGGGGTGTTTGTCTCCCGAATCAAAGGTGATTATCCCGAAGGTACAACCAAGTTTGAGATGTATCGCAACTATCAGATGCAGGTAAAAAATATTGCACCTCATAATTTGTTGGCGTTATGTAGGGGTGAAGCTGAAGGAGTGTTAAGCTATGAGATTTCCTTTAATGAAGATGTTGTACTTTCCTATCTAGAGTCTAAGGAAATAAAGACGAAAGCCCAGGTCATGCGCGATTTTTATCAACCAATGGTCAAGGATGCATTTAACCGCTTGATGAAAGCTTCCCTGATTGCTGAAGTCATTTCAGAAAAGAAAACCTACGCAGATATCGAATCCATCAAGACATTTGAAGCTAATTTGCGGGATTTGCTGCTGTCTGCGCCTGCGGGGATGAAACCAACCCTGGCGATCGACCCCGGCTTTCGCACTGGTTGTAAAGTTGCAGTACTCGACCAAACGGGGAAATTTTTGGAATATCAAGCGATCTTTCCCCACCAAGCTGCTGAACAACGTCGAAAAGCTGCACAAACTCTAGAAAATCTGATTGAAAAGTACAAAATTGAGTTAATTGCTATTGGTAACGGTACAGCTTCCCGCGAGACAGATGAGTTTGTCTCACAAGTGCTGGAAACAATCGAACGTAAACCAATTAAAGTGATGGTGAATGAGTCGGGTGCTTCTATATATTCTGCTAGCGTTGTTGCCCTTGAAGAGTTTCCTGATTTAGATATTACCGTTCGTGGTGCCATTAGCATTGGTCGCCGCTTACAAGATCCACTCGCCGAACTGGTGAAAATCGATCCGAAGTCGATTGGTGTGGGACAATATCAACACGACGTAGATCAGAAGTTGTTGAAAAAGAAGTTGGATGAAACTGTAGAAAGCTGCGTGAACTTCGTTGGCGTAGACTTAAACACCGCCTCAAAAGAACTTCTGACCTTTGTTTCTGGGATTACGCCAACAGTTGCTAACAATATTGTCGCCTATCGCAATCAGCAAGGTGCTTTTAAAAATCGTCGGGAACTGCGGAAAGTTCCAAAGTTAGGACCAAAGGCGTTTGAACAGGCGGCGGGTTTCTTACGCATTCGTGGTAGTAATAACCCACTGGATAATACTGCTGTACATCCAGAGAGTTACGCAGTGGTGGAGGCGATCGCCTCCGACTTCAGCGTACCATTAACTCAAATTACCCAGATTGCAGAAAAGCTGAAGAAAACCAGCCTCAAGAAATACGTCACTGATACTGTAGGCGAACCTACCTTACGTGACATCCTTAGCGAACTAGAAAAGCCAGGAAGAGATCCACGAGATGAATTTAAGTATGCCACCTTCAAAGAGGAAATTAAAGAAATCTCCGACCTAAATCCGGGGATGGAACTAGAAGGTGTCGTCACAAATGTCGCCAACTTTGGCGCTTTCGTCGATATTGGTGTGCATCAAGATGGTTTGGTGCATATCTCTCAACTCGCTGACAGATTCATAGATGATCCAAAGAAAGTCGTCAAAGTCGGACAAGTTGTGAAAGTGCGAGTGCTAGAAGTCAACGAGAAATTAAAGCGAATCAGTTTGTCCATGAAATCAATCACATCGTCGTAGGGGCGGGGTACCCCCGCCCATCCTCGCGTTCCCCCGCCCATCCAGCAGCCCAGGAACGAGTAATATATATCAAAGATAAAAAATGGCAGTTTATCAAGTTCGACTCATCAATCCTGCAACTGGGTTAGATCGCACCATTCAAGTCCCAGACGATCAGTACATCCTCGACATCGCAGAAGAAGCAGGTATCCGCCTTCCATTTGGATGCAAACAAGGCGAATGTTCCGCCTGTGTTGCTAAGCTAATCAGTGGAGAGGTGAATCAAAGTGAGCAAAAGTTTCTGCGTCCAAATGAAATCCAAGCTGGCTACACTATTACCTGTGTAGCTTATCCTGTATCTGATTGCACCTTAGAAACTCATCAAGAACAAGGATTGTATAAATCGTCACTTTACTTTAAACAAAATGCAACGCCATCAGAATAGGTTTATATAGCAGTCCTATTTGATTTAGGGACAAGGGGGACAAGGGGGACAAGGGAGAGCATTTAGGATTGCTATAGTAGCACAGAGAGCGCAACTGCCAGCGTAATTACCAGCCAAATGGTAGAAGAGAAATATACCTTGGTAGAGAGGTTGACCCATAGCCCATGATCGAGGATAGAGGTAGAAGTTTAGAGGTCTTAGGCTATATCATGGCAACATTTCTAAATGCGTTAGCTACAGCTTTGAGCTTGCTGATTGTTGATATAATTTTTCCAAAAGGTGTTGATATTGCTAATTTTCCTGCTGCTTTAATTGCTGGTGCAGTTATTGGCGCAGTCAATAGTTCAGTTAAACCAGTTCTGTCAACGCTATCGTTACCGCTTAACTTCTTAACCTTCGGAGCATTTTCACTCGTTGTTAACGGTATCTGTTTCTCATTAGCAGCATTTTTGGTTCCAGGATTTAGCGTCCACGGACTCATCGCTTTTACTCTTGCTCCTGTAGTTTTATCTTTTGCTAATACTTTCATCAACAATTACTTTGTTGAAAAGAATTTGGCTTTAAAAAGCAGCGATCGTGCCAAAACAAATGCTGAATTACCTTCTAGCTAGGTATCAGAATTTATCAATAGAGACGTGATGAGTCGCGTCTCTACTCAATTCCAAATTAAGATAATCCCTTAGGTGGAGTTCTTAGTTCAACTTAATTCCCGAGAATGAAAGTGAAAATAGTTTAAAAATTAGTAGCAGCAATCCAATGAAATTACTTCGTTTTATTCTTGGTCTTGTCTTACCTCCTCTAGGCGTTTTCCTGTCAGTTGGAGTCGGTCCTACTTTATTAATTAACGTTTTGCTGACCCTTCTAGGTTGGCTTCCTGGCAGTATTCATGCTATTTGGGTTATTGCTAAGCATGAAGAAGTAATAAGCAGAGAGGGAGAAATTAACTGAGTAAGTTGGTAAGTGGTAATAGGTAATGGCAAAATGCTTAATTTTATTACCATTATCTATTACCGAAATAAACAAATTGATATTTATTTTTGCAAAAATTCGGGTGGATACGATCCACCCGAATCTGGTTCGGATAAGATAATTTACATACCGCTAATTCCGTGTAGAGACGCGAAATTTGAGCCAGCGCTGCAGGAGGGTTAGCCCGACCTAGGCGACTGGTGAGTCCAGTCCTGAAGGAGGGTTAGCCCGACCTAGGGAACTGGCGAACCCGTAAGGGCGTCGCGTCTCTACACTTATGTAGTCCTTACCAATGTGTAAAAAATAAGGTGGGCAATGCCCACCCTACAATTACCGACGAATTTTAATCACTTCTTATCAGTATGTTCTTTGTCTTTTAACAAGTCAGCAGCAGATAACAACAAATCCCTCAAAATTTGTTTTATCTGAATTTCTTTTCTAGCAAGCGCTGTACCAGCTTCACCAAGTTTGTCGTCTAGCTGCGAACTTTTTTGTTGTACTTGTGTTACCACAACTCCTGGTTGTGAACGCGCTTGATTAACCCAGTTCTTTGCTTCGTCTAAATAGTCTTTCACCTCTAGAGAACGTCCGCCGTGACGCGCAGCTAAGTTAGCTCTGACAATGGCAAGCTGTGCCTGGAGTTGAGCATAGCGTTTCTTTAACAGTGAAACTTCATCACTGTTTTTGATCGCATCGATAGCAGAGTCAATAGCAGTTTGGGTATGAGCAGATGTCTCTTTGGTCGTTTCTTGAAGTCCTGCTAAAATGCCGTCAACTTCTTGCTGGATTTGATCTTCTTGTTCGTCTAGTTTAGCCTGTAGCTGCTTAACCTCTGTCTGTGTTTTAGCAAGAGCTTCATGTCTTTTAGTGTTAACCGCTTCTAGTGCTCCCTCAATCGATGCCGTCACTTCTTCTTTAATTTCGCCACCTTTTTCTTGTAAGTTTTCAATGGCGGTAGAAACAGCATCTTTAACAAGACCACGAAGTTCAGTAGAGCCTTCTTTAAACTCAGAAACTACCTGAGAAACTGCCGCTTTCACAATTTCTCGAACTCGTTCGGCTCTTAGCTGTCCGGTTTGTTTTGCTTGTTGAATGTCTGCTTTAATTTGTTCTTTGATATTATTAGGCATTTTCGCTGCTGATGGGGATTTAACTAATAGAAATTTATCGACACTCATGTCCTATATATATATTGACGCAGTATTTTTTTTGGCGGTACTTCCTTTAGGCAGAAAACAACTAGTACACGGGGCGCAGAAATAAAGCTACCATTCGGAATTGCTAGACAGCTTGCAACTCCAGCTTTTTTAATTTTTAATTCCGCAAAGCGGTACTAGCTAGCCAAGCTGCGTTGCACTCCAAAGGTAGCATCGAGCCAGTTTTTGGCAGCTTGGTGGCTAGCATTGCGAAACAAAATTGTAATAGACCTCTCCGAAAAAGAATGTAGAGACGCGACGCCAGTCGCCTCTGTCGGGAGACCCTCCTGCAGCGCTGGCTCAAATTTCGCGTCTCTACAAGGATTTCAGGTGACGCATAATTAATTTCCGGAGATGTCTAATGTGCTCGGCGTTGGGAACGATCGCTTGCGATCGCCCCTTCCAGCAGCCAAATTTTGATTCTCCCCCCGCAGCCACTAATAACCTCACTCTCAAGGTTACGCATCACTAGGGAAGACCGCGCCGCCGCTACACCCCACCAAGATAAGGCAATCAGCAACAATGGCTTGCCGTAACTCAGATCTTGCACCAACCCCTGGCGAATAGAATTCGCGGCTATACAAACCAA
>CAZZYE010000420.1:0-6789 GCA_964658145.1 uncultured Stigonema sp. | reverse complement strand
ATCGATGAGTGTTGAAATACGCGCCTGAACTGGACAAGCGGATTCGTCCTCATGTGCAACCAACGAACGACTCTTGGCGAGTGGACAAAACTTACATTAACGTTTTATTGGGCACATCGCGTCGGGCATGAAGCTTTTTAGTGAAGTTGTCAATCGCAGTACTCATGATGATTTCTCTAGTCAAGTATATTGAGGTTCTCAAGTTTAGCTCTATCCTGGTCTTTCGATTAAATCTCAGCTTGGATTGCTTCTACCTTTGATTAAATGGTTGCACAACTTGTTCAAGATGACCTCTACCTTTTGAAGGTTTTAGTAGAACTTATACAACTTATACCAATTTAAATTGAGGGGCTAATCATTATTAAATTTTTCTGCTCCCAGATGGTTCTATCAATTACTATAGGATTTACGCACTATACAAATAGTACATCTCAATGCGTAAGTCCTACAAGCGTTTAATTTGTATAAGTTCTACTAAAACATTCTCAAGGTATATATTGTATTGGCGACACGAAGTTATTCTTACAGAAGAAAGATTTTTAGATGCGAGGTTTTTACTTATGGCAGGTTCGCTCATTACACTTATTGGCAAAATTGTCAATGCGTAAGTCCTAGTATATGTATGGTGAGAGGGTTAATTTTTCACGACTTTTTTCTGAACCCAGTTTTCTGTTCCATTGATACTCACGCCCCAACAAGAAAAAATCGTCTCCAATTGTTATGCCTTTATACGAAAATCAATTATGCATAAAAGAAAAGGCGTAACTCTAAGAAGTATTTAGAAGTTCAAAATCATTAATTTTTTAGCTGCACACAAACATTAGGATGATGTCAAAAATGAAAAAACGATTATTGCTATTAAAGGTTACTATCGCCTTTGTGTTCACTCCATTTGCGTCGTTTAATTTAGTAGTTAACCAAGCTTTGGCAATAGGTAATTTTAGTCAATCGTGTTCTAAAATAACCTTAGATGGTAGCAGATTATCGGCAAATTGTAGTAGGAGTAATGGCAGTGTACGTCGAGCTTCTATTGACTTGGATCAATATATTCAGAATAATCAAGGGCAATTGCAATGGTTGCCTAATGGTAATTTTAACCACTCATGTAAAAACATTAGGCTTGTGAATAATCATCGCTTAAGAGCAAATTGCTCTAGATCTGACGGAACAACTACTGATACATCTATTGATCTTAATGATCGAATCGAAAACAAGCAAGGAGATCTCCAATACCAATAGAACCATTATGAAGCAAACAAGGTGGTGATAGCTGCTCCATTTTCTCTCTCATTGCGATCGCAGCCGACTGGTGTCTCCGCCATTAGAGCATAAATGACGTGTTTGTTGACCCAAGCCGCGATAGAATCAACCCGAATTCGGTTCTCCCAAAACTCTAAAGTGCATTCCGGGATTTCCTCCAGGCCCCTAAGTACGTTCTTGACGCGTTCATCTGAAATGCTAAGAACATAGTTAGTAAGCGTTGCTAATTGTGGCTCAAATTATGGAGTTGCAAACTCCATAATTTGAGTCCCTATGTGGATGCCTAAGTTAGAGAGTCGCCTCCCTAACTCGGCTACAAAACCGTGCATGAATATGCGCGATTCACACGGGGACTCAGTAACTTGGTGCTTGTCACGCACACCGATAAATTCGGAGTTAAAAAGGATTAAGGTTAAGATAATCCTCATCTATCTCGCGAACGCATACAACAACTTTATCTGTTGCTGTTTTGGCATCGTGGCAATGTCCGTGAAGTAATTGAAGGTTGTCGTAACTGTCCTTACCGCATGCATGATCGGGGGATTTTATGGTCGATTTTCATTTCTTCTCCATCGCGGAAAAACAGTCCGCTGCGGAGCACACTTTCCTTTTTGCGCCTTCAAGAGTGTTGCCACCCTCGTTGGTGCTTCAGGATGTTTGCCCATTCTAGAACTCCAATAAACCCAATCACCATCAAATGGGCTACGGGAACCTTGCACTTGTAGCGAATGGTGGGGAATGTATTTAATTTTGACAGCAGAACGTTGTGATTAATTTGACCAAAACACTTCGCAGTGTCGGCATCCAACACATATTTAGATTTGAACTTAATTGCGTTGAATATTGCCACAATCGCATCATGGGCATTTCAACAAGATGCGCTAGTGTCATTCACTCATCCAGAACGTGATTGAGGTAGTCGAATGTTTTATAGGCAAGACGAGTTCGATTCGCTTCAAAATCCTTTGTTAGCAGAGGAAGTTGCAAATCAAGATTCTGAATCTTTACTCTCGGAAGCACAAGCTTATTTCAGATTATTCTATCGAGAGCTTTTGCTCCGAGAAGCCTGTTTATGGGAGAGATTAGCAGAGGTGCAATCGCAGTTACAGCAAAACGGCACATACTGGCAGTCTCCAGAAGAATTAGCCTATGGAGCCCAAGTTGCTTGGCGTAACAGCACTCGATGTATTGGTCGCATCTTCTGGAAATCATTAATAGTCCGGGATCTAAGACATTTGACTACTGCTCACCAAATTTTTGAAGCCGTGGTTGAGCATATTCGAGAAGCAACAAACGGTGGCAGTATTCGATCAACAATTACAGTTTTTGCCCCAGTAAAGCGAGGGCAACCAGGTATTCGGATCTGGAATCCTTTGCTGATCCGCTATGCCGGATATCTTCAAGCTAATGGTTCGGTAATTGGTGATCCCGATCAAGTGGAATTTACTGCTCTTGTGCAAGGCATGGGGTGGAAGGGAGCCGGAACTAAATTTGATATCCTACCACTAATTATCCAGATGCCAGATGAGAGGCCGCAACTGTTTGAACTCCCACCTGAGGTGATTCTAGAAGTTCCAATTAATCACCCCGATTATCCCTGGTTTGCTGATTTGGGGCTAAAATGGCATGCACTTCCGGTTATTTCTGACATGCGTTTGGAAATCGGAGGAATTTCGTATTCAGCAGCTCCGTTCAATGGCTGGTATATGAGTTCAGAAATTGGTTCGCGCAATCTAGCTGATGTCAAAAGATATAACTTGCTACCAATAATTGCCGAACGAATGGGTCTGAATACAAAATCGAAGCTCTCCCTTTGGAAAGATCGGGCTTTAATAGAATTAAACGCAGCTGTCCTTTACTCATTTGCTTTACACGGTGTTTCGATTGTTGATCATCATTCAGCGTCCGCTCAATTTATCCTACATACTGAGAAAGAAGAAAAATTGGAACGGATGATACCAGCTGACTGGGGCTGGATCGTTCCACCAATCTCTGCTTCAACTACGGAGGTCTTTCATCGAGAGTATCGAAATGTTTGCCTCAAACCAAATTTTTTCTATCAGTCGCAGCCTTGGCGTCAAAGAAGTTTTTCACAAGGATGTCCATTCCATTAATTAGCTGATATCCTCCTTATGCCAAGAAGCCAATGGTTCCTCTTTTATCTACCCAATTAAACAGTAAATAGAGATAGAAATGAGCGAAGAAATGTGGTTTTTAAAGGGTCGTTATCGGATATTGCATCTGACCTGGTTTGCTTTCTTTCTGTCCTTTGCCGTTGTTATGGCAACTATGGCGCTTCATGACTTGCCTGTATTGATTCCCCCCCTGGCAATCGACTCAGGATAAACTGTCTCCAGGACGTGTAGCACAAGCCTTTCCCCTAATTTTAGCCACCATTGGCACTCCTGCTCAACCCCCGAAAACTCGCGGTAAATCACCTGGGCGTGCCCAAGGGCATCAGCCACCTTCGCGTAAGCGTTATCCCACTGTCAAAAAACACGCATCGAAACGACCATTAACCGAAGAATCACTTAAGAACGCCGACCTAACTGCTGTTTAGTTTCTGCTTCTTTTTCAATGATTCAACTTGACTTAGCCTCTAGAAGAAGCTGGGTAACTTTCTCTTGCAATTCTATTGATAAAGTGCTGAATGCCAATTAGTCCAAACTCAAGTTTTTAAAGTTAGCGATCGCTAATTGTAGCGAACAGCAAAATCGGGAAATGAAACTGCAAACAAGTCGATGAGCGAAACCACATTAACTGCAAAAAATAGGGGTCGTTTGCTACTTTGAACCCAATTCCTGATATCTCTAATAAAATTGTGTTTTCAAAACAGTTTTAATTAAGTTTTCTGTCGTAGTCAATCAAATCAATCAGGAACTCAAACAACACCTTGTCATAGTGAAGGAAGAGGAGTAAACACACACTTACTGGACAATTTAATCATGCAAGTTCAAACTCAAGCCAAGACCAATGATGTTTCCCTGCCTTTACTTCAAATTGGTACTAACGGTGAAGCCGTCAGATTGTTGCAAAAGCTTTTAACTTCTTTCGGCTACAAGCTAAAATTTGACGATCAGTTCGATGCCAGTACAAAGAGTGCTGTAATTGCTTTCCAAAATGATCAAGGTTTGACTGCCGATGGACAGGTTGGTCAAAAAAGCTGGCGTGCCTTGACCGACGCGATCGCTTTGCCGACACTGTAAGCAATCGGATACATTCGTCTAATTTTTACATTACCTGAGTTACTCATAACTCAACTTGGTGGACTACTACACCGATGAGTCTTGTGGCTCAACCTACTTAGTCTGACAGCTGGCACAAAGCTATCTGCACCTCTTGGCGGATAGCCCCGCTTCTTTAATCGGCATTGAGCCGAGATGCCATCCTGAAAAGATTAGGTACGCCCCACGGACTCACTTTCACGCACAAAGAGCAGTTCAATTCAGACTTGCTGGCGTTCCTCAAGGGCTGATACCAAGCTGCTGATGCAAGACATCTGTAAGACATCCATGTCGAAGATCCAAACGGTTCCCTTATCGTTTTCTCGCAACCTGCTTCAGAAAACTTTTTCAAACTCAATCACTACAGGACTCATCATCATGAAAAAACTTGAGGGAAAAATTGCAGTCGTCACAGGTGCCTCCAAAGGCATTGGGGCTTCGATCGCCAAACATCTAGCAGCCGAAGGTGCCGCCGTGGTCGTTAACTACGCCTCTAGCAAAGAAGGAGCCGATCGCATGGTTGACGAGATTGTCAGCGTAGGCGGTAAGGCGATCGCAATACAGGCAAATGTTGCTGAAAAGACAGAGATTAAACGGCTGTTTGCCCAGACACAGCAGACGTTTGGTAAGCTCGATATTTTGGTCAACAATGCTGGTATTTATGAATTTGCCCCACTGGCAGACATCACCGAAGAACACTTCCATAAGCAATTCAATTTGAATGTGCTGGGGTTGATCCTCACCACACAAGAAGGGGTCAAACACTTCGGCTCGGAGGGCGGCAGCATTATCAATATCAGTTCGATCGCCAGCACCCTCACCTCTCCGACCATTCTAGTCTATAGCGCGACCAAGGCAGCAGTTGATGCCATTACAAAGTCGCTCGCTTGCATACTTAGGTTCGCGCCATATCCGCGTCAACGCCATTAATCCTGGCATGGTCGAAACAGAGGGCACTCACACAGTTCAAGATTATTGACAGCGAATTTCGCCAACAGACTGAAGCACAAACACCACTTGGTCGAATTGGTCAACCACAGGATATTGCAACTGCGGCTGTTTTCCTCGCATCCCCTGATTCAGCCTGGATTACTGGTGAAACACTACACGTCACAGGTGGTCTTGGTTGATTTGTGTTGGTATTCAGCACAGCCTCAGAGGTGTAGGGTGAGCACTGCCCACTAGCTAGGTTTCAGGCATTATCTATTTAATACATAATTGCACCTACCTACTTAATGGATGCTTC
This sequence comes from uncultured Stigonema sp., assembly GCA_964658145.1. Lineage (GTDB taxonomy): Bacteria > Cyanobacteriota > Cyanobacteriia > Cyanobacteriales > Nostocaceae > Stigonema. The sequence continues at coordinate 1,059 of CAZZYE010000420.1, read as the reverse complement.
CGCTCACAACTTCCTCATGAATCTTAAATATATCTGCACTAATAGGTACCAGCTCATGACACAAACTCTTTGGTTTTTAGGTGCTCGCTTCAACATCATTGCCGATGCCACTACCACCGGAGGAAAGTACGACTTGATCGAAGCCTACTTCCCACCTGGCAGACAGACTGCTCCCCACCTCCACAGGCGCTATTCCGAACAAATCTATGTGCTTGAAGGTGAGTTCACGGTTTGGGCAGGTGAAAACAAGGCTGTGTTACATACTGGTGAAAGCTTCCTGATTTCTCCAGGCACACCCCACGTAGTTGGCTCACTTAGCGATAAGCCAGCTCGCCTGTTAGTCGTTGCGGCACCCAGTTCCTTTGCTCAGCTGATTAAAGCAGTGGGGACGCTGGATGAGACAGCACCACCAGACATGGAGCTGTTTGGCCGCATTTGTGCTGAAATTGGCGACGAAGTTCTGGGTGCGCCTGGAGATCTACCCCGACAGGAGGCAATATCGGTTCAAAGATAATAAGATTGCCGAGATGCAGCGGCATATCGAATGGGCGCAGAACATCTCACATGCCCTTGCATGAGCGAATGACTCAACATTGTTTCAGCGATCGCGCCTCATCTATGGGGATTACCGTCGGTCTATTTGGGTAAAAGGCTAAGTTTCATTACCAAATTTAGGGAGATTCAATATGACATCATTTACTGATGATTTTGATGTGATTATTATCGGTGGAGGTCCAGCAGGTTTGAGTGCCGCCCTGGTGCTAGGACGAGCTTGCAAACGGGTGTTGGTCTGTGATGCTGGCAAGCCACGCAATCAAGTTGCTCATGCTGCTCATGTTTTCTTTTCCAGAGATGGAATTGCACCCGCGCAACTGCTGCAAATTGGACGGGAGCAATTGCGTCCTTACGATGGTGTCGAAATTCAGGTAGGTGAAGTTGTCGATGCTCAAAAATTGGGCGATCGCTTTCAAGTAACCCTGAGCGATGGCAAGCAATTTGCCGGTCGGAAACTGCTATTAGCCTTCAGGCGATCGCGCACTTCAAAGTGGTGGTGGCGTG